>CAIWNO010000217.1 GCA_903914045.1 uncultured bacterium
ATCAACGAATTCACACAGAACGCGAAGCAGGTGAATTCGTACACGTTCAGCACGCTGGAAAGTTACATTCCGCTCGCCATTGGCTACCTGATCCTCACGCTCCCGATTTCACTTTGGTCGCGCTGGCTGGAGAAACGGATGAAATATGAAACTTAAACTTCATCAGATCACCAAGCACTTCGGCGATCATGTTGTTCTTGACAACGTTTCGCTGTCATTTGAAAAAGTGAACACGCTCGTATTTATTGGCCCGTCGGGGGGAGGAAAATCAACATTGCTCCGCGTGATTGCCGGGCTTGAATATCCCGAAGCGGGCGAAGTTGAGATTGACGGCGAGAAAGTCGCATTCACCGAGGACGGGTTGTTGAAACATCGCCGCACGATCGGCGTGGTGTTTCAGGCGTTTAATCTTTTCCCACACTTGACTGCTTTACAGAACATCACGTTGCCGCTGGAAAAAGTACATGGCGTTCCGCCCGCCGAGGCGCGTGACACGGCCCAACAAATTCTGAAGCGTCTCCAACTCGACAAGCATTCCCAAAAGAAACCCGCCGAACTGTCCGGCGGTCAACGCCAGCGCGTCGCCATCGCTCGGGCAATCTCGATCAAGCCACGATTGCTGCTCTTGGACGAACCAACATCCGCGCTCGATCCCGAAATGACCGCCGAAGTTCTTGATGTGATCGAGGAACTGCGCGCTGAGGGTCTCGATTTCATCCTTGTCACGCACGAGATGGGCTTCGCTCGACTCGTGGCCGATCAGGTGGCGGTGATTGCCGATGGTCGCATTGTCGAAGCAGGAACGGTGGATCAGGTGTTCAAGAATCCGGTCAGCCAGCAAAGCCGCGATTTCCTGGCGAAGGTGCTGAAGTATTAAGACATCTACCTGCGCTTTTAAAAGCGCGGCGGCCCTTGTTTGTTTTTAACGTTTCGATTTGTACAGATCGATTAACGCCCAGAACCAACAGGCAGCGTGAGCACTGGCGCGTTTAATACTTCGTTCTTCACCTGCAAGTCATACATGTCGCGGGTCATTGCGAAGATGCAGCGAGATGTGAAATCGTTTTCATCAATCCAATACCACTGATCTCTGTACAGCACGCTGACCAACGCTTCTTTCGGCCGAGCCGAAGTGCAGTGCACGCGAAAAATCGCGTCCATATTCTCTGTCAAATCTGAGCCGTCAGGCGCTTCCGCCATCTTGGAAAAAAGTTCCTCCGCCGTATCCAAAAATACCGGAGGAGGCGGTCCGTCTACGTCCGAATCCACACCCATGCTCAACAAGCGCATCACCGCGGTGAAAGATCTGGTGCGAATAGAAAATGTTTTTCCAGGCCAAATGTCCACTGAAGAAAGCATTCGATAGTTGCTGTCCCCCGTCGTCAGGCCCAACACACTTAGAAATTCCACGCCATCCGGAGTTTTTTCGATTGCTGGATCAATGGTGAGAACCGCCACACTCTCAATGGATTTGTAATCGTACATTCCGTCGGGGCGCGCAATAAATCCGCTCCTATCCGTCTTGGAACGCATGATGTCGCCAATTTCAACCGACTCCTTTGTAAGCGGATTTGGATTCCATGTGATCTGCGTTGGAACTTCACTCAGCGAAACCATTTGTTTCTTTTCAAGCATGTTGAAAAGTTGCATTAATCTTCCAAACTGCTTGCTATGAGTGACGAAACCGTTGGTGCGAGTGACATCGAAGGACCGAATGTTCTGCACTTGTTCAGCGGTTAAGAAAAGCACCCACGAAATCGGCCAACTTGCAGAGACCATGCTTTCAATTGTGCTCACAGGAATGGGCGACATCATTTCACGCGCAAGTTGCTCGCCTTGTCTTGGAATATATGTAATGTTGGGCGTGTAATTTACGCTCAGGCCTCCACCCGCCTCATTTTCCGCTAAGCCATTACTTGGAAAAGTGGCCAGTCCTTGCACATTGGCTCCCACTGTCGCCTGCACGTTGATGGCGCTCACAATCATCCATTGAACTGGTTTGTCTTTTGACATGCGCACAATGTTCAACAGCATTTGACGGTCCATGGCGTCGGAGACCGAAGTGTTAAACTCCACATGATTTTCCTCAAGGATGCGACCGCCCCATTTGGCGCAACCAGTAATCATGCTTGTTGTGAATAAAAAAAGCACCACAAAATTTGCACGCTGAACACTTATGGCGAGGGTGGCGTGTGGATAAATGCGATGAGTCACATATTTAAAAATACTCGATTTTAGTACGTCCTGCATGAAATCATTGGCGTGATTTGAAACGGGTATCGTCTTGTCATGGATACGCCGCGACCACAAGACCCGGAGCAATCACCCAACGCAATTGTGTTGGGAAAGCGTGCGTGGGTGCATCCCGACTCGCTCACGTGGAGTTTTTCATGCAGCCCGGGTCCAGGCGGTCAACATGTGAACAAGACCGCAACCAAGGCGCTGTTGCGCGTGGACACAAATTTAATTTATGGATTGAATCCATTTGCGCGCCAACGACTTGATGCGCTCATGGGGCATCGGTCTGCCAAAGGTATGGCTAGTTTTTCGTCGCATCAACATAGAAGTCAAGCGGCGAATCGGGAGGAATGTTTGGATCACTTACGCGCCATTGTGAAGCAGGCGGAAATTCAGCCGCGCGTGCGGCGCAAGACTAAGCCGTCGCGGTCCAGCAAGGAGCGTCGTCTTGATTCAAAGCATCGCGAAGGTCAGAAAAAACAAAATCGCGGTTGGCAAGGCGGGGATTAATTTCGGCGGCGACCACGCGCAAGGCCGCCGCACAGCGCGAATACACCAAACGCGCCTGGGCTGGGTACTTGCGTGACCGTGAATTCATTGGCCGACCCAATGAATGTGGCCTGCGACAACGCGATGTCGTAATGAAATAAATTGAATGTGGTTGAGCCATAGGGAACAGTTATTCCATCTGGCGAAATTCCGTCGGTGATGAAGTAATACGGATCGGTTGGAGATTGCTTTGTGTTCATATCCACATTTATAAAAGTGGGAGTGAGCGCGGAGCTGAATTCAAAGTACAACCATCGATTGGTTGAGACACCGTCACTGACGACATTGTTTGCGCCCATCAATGCCGATCCCTGAAACACATTCATGCTGAGTGATTGAATGTAAGTTGTGGCAAATGGAATAACGTCCGGCGTTGGATGCACTTCCAAGAATGACGCGGGCGAGTCTGCTTTGGTTTGCATGACACCCGTTGCACTGAACCCTGCGCCTCCGCTAAACGAGATTGAGTATTGATAGAAGTCCGCGCGCGCGCTTGTGGTAACGGCGAGCGTGGAAAGCGAAACAACAAACGCGCAAATTTGCAAAGGAGATGTGGACTTCATGGGTGTTCCAAATGGGAGGAAGGTGAAGGAATGAGAATTTCACTGTAACAAACAGGCAATGAAAACTCGCCATAAAAATTAGATTTTATTTATCTTTCACCACAAATGCCATTTTGATAGCAATCAACGCCCCCGCCGCCATGACGCACACGATCATTCGCGCGTGCTTGCCTTTGAATAGGATCGGAGCAACACCATGAACATCACATCAAAAAAATCCGACAACGAACTTGTGATCACCCTGACGGGCGCGTTGGACCTGACGACGGCCACTTTGCTTGACAATGAATTGCTGCTGGAGGGAATCGACCGCCTGGTGCTTGACTTTGCGCATTGCCACCATGTTTCTAGCGCGGGTCTTCGAGTGTTGTTGCGCGCGCACAAGCAGATGTCCACCGGGGATCGCAAAATGAATTTAATAAATGTGTCGCGCGATGTGCATGGCATATTTGATTTGACCGGGCTTACAAAAATTCTCGCCGTGAAACAAAAGATGCGGGAAATTTCCATTGAAGGTCTGCAAATGATTTCCGAGGGAGTGTGCGGGGAATGTTTTCAGCTGGACAAAGAGACGGTGGTCAAGTTGTATCGCGAGGGCGTGGAGCCGATTGTTGCTGAAAATGAAAAGCAATATG
>CAIWNO010000218.1 GCA_903914045.1 uncultured bacterium
CACGCCCTCCATTGTCATGGCGGTGCGCGCCAACGCAACGACGGCGTATGAAGCGCTGGCGCCAATCAAGCCGCCAACTCCGCCAAGCATGAGCGCCTCCAGCAATACAAGCGTTGCCAAGTGAACGCCGCGGAAGCCAAGCGTTTGCAACACGCTGATTTCTTTTTCGCGGCTGCGCATGGACAACACGATTGCGTTGGCCACCAACGCGAACACCGCAACCAGCGCCGCAATTCCCAGCGCTTGTGCGAAGCCCACCAACACAATCACATCGGTGGCGGCGCGCGCAACATGGGCCGTCTCAGCGCGCGTGGTTGTTGGCGATTGATCCTTGGCAAAGCGTTCATCAATCGCCTGCGCAACCGCGTCCATTTGCGCTGGGTCCTTCACGCGCACATCAAATTGCGTCACCACGCCGCCGGTTCCGCCGCGCTTGGCTTGCTCTTGTAAAAAAGAAAGATGCACAAACGCACTGCTTTGGTCTTGCGGTAAATCACTTTCAATTACGCCGGCCACAAACGCGTCCACGCCCGCGGCGGTGAAACGATCGCCCGCCTTCAAGCGCCGACGCTGCGCAAGTTCGCGGCCAATCAATGCGCTGTCGCCACGGCTCAGCCAACTTTGCATGTCTTGCGCGCTGGCGCTGCCACTATGCGTGGCGGCAAATTCCTGCGGCGGCACTCCGCGAAATGTCACCACATCAAGTGATGCGCGGCAGTTGGAGACAACAATCTTCACGGGCGTCACGCTGGCCACGCCTGGAATTTTTCCAATCGCATTTTCATACGACTGTGGTAATTGGCTGGTGAACGGGCAAAATCTATTTTGTCTGTAGACAATCAGCGCGGTCTCACCCGCGGATTGTTGCGTGGCGCGCTCAACGCCACTGCGCATGGCGTCCACGGTGCAAAATAAAAATACCGCCACAGCAACTCCCGCCAACACCAGTGCGCTGCGGGTTGGACGCCGACGCATGCCGCGCCACGCCAACGTGGACATGCCCATGATGGATTGCGCGCGACTCATACGCGGCTCCTTGCGGCGCGAAAGCATTTTGACGTTGTAGCGTTGGGCGCGACACGCGGCGCATTGTGCAAGTGCCTCATGATCTCACCGCCACATCTTCCACAAGTTGTCCCTTGTCTAGGCGCACCAAGCGTTGCGCATGTGTTGCGGTGGACGAATCATGCGTCACCATGACAATGGTTTGTCCGCGCTCGCTGTGCAACTTGGACAGCAATTGCATAATGCTTGCGGCCGCAACACGGTCAAGATCGCCGGTGGGTTCGTCCGCAAGCAGTAAAGCGGGGCGCGTGACAATGGCGCGCGCAATGGCCACGCGTTGTTCTTGTCCTCCAGAAAGCTGACGCGGATAATGCGCGTGCCGATCCGCGATACCCACTGCTTCCAGCGCCTCGCTGACGCGCTCATGCCGCTGCGCCCGCGACAGTTCATGTAAATACAGCGGCAATTCCACATTTTCATACGCCGTAAGCACGGGCACCAAGTGATACAACTGAAATACATATCCCACGCTTGTGGCGCGCCACTGCGCAAGTTGCGCGCGCGAAAGTTTCGTCAGGTCTTGGCCGTCCACATGTAACGCTCCAGCCGTTGGTCGATCAATTCCCGCGAATAAATTCAGCAGCGTGGTCTTGCCCGATCCCGATGGACCCATCAACGCCACAAAGGCGCCGCGCGCCAGCGTGAGGTTGATCGACTCAAGCACGCGAACTGTTTCGCCGCCGCGTGAATAATGTTTCTCAAGATTGTTGCAGACAATAATGTCGCGTTGGCCATGCGGGTCTGTTGAAGCGTTAGTGGTTTGCATGAGGATCTCCCTTTGCTGTATTTTTGGGTGAATCAGAATTGTCGCTGGACATGGACGCGGTATTGCGTGTGCTTGTGTCCATTGCTTCTGTTGCCGCAGCCGCATCTTCCATGCGAACCATTTGCCCATCGCGTGTGGCGGGTGAATTTGGCAACACCACAAAATCACCGGGGCGAAGTCCACTTAATACTGCGGTCCATTCACTCACGGGCGCGGCGCACACAACTTCACGCGACTCAATGCGTCCCACGCCGTCGCGCACATCCACAACCACGCGCACAGTTCCGGTGCGCGTGCCATTGTCTTGCGCCACGGTTTGCGTCAACACACTTTCTGGCGCTGCTACTTCCGTGCGACTTGTGGCGCCCGAATTCATTCCATTGTTCATAGTGTGCGTCGCGCCGCTATTTGCAATGCCAGCGCTATTGATTGCCAAGGAATGTGCGGCATCGCTTGCGCTGTCTGTTGCATGAGCACTTTTCACCGCGCTTGCCGCAGAGGTTGGTGCGGGCGCGCTGTCCAAGAAAATGCGAACGCGCGCCAACATGTCAGGCACCAAACCTGGCGGCGGATTTTCCAGCAACACCTTTGCTTGCAGCGTGTTCTTTGCAATGTCCGCTTGCTGCACAAGCCGCAACACTCGACCGCGA
>CAIWNO010000219.1 GCA_903914045.1 uncultured bacterium
ATCCACCAACTTCGCGCCTTCGCCGCGCACTGCCTCGCTGATCAAGTGGCGCGGAGCACCAGCCACATACAGCGTTGTTGGATGGAACTGCATGAACTCCAAGTCAGTCACAGTGGCGCCGGCGCGCCACGCCATGGACACGCCATCACTGGTTGCAACTTTAGGATTGCTGGTCTCGCGAAAAATTTGACCACTGCCTCCGCTGGCCAATACTGTGGCCTTGGCCCAAATCATTTGCAGTCCATGACGCGGATGCCACGTCAGCACACCCGCGGCGCGACGTTGACCTTTGCGTTGATCCATTAAAATATCGATTGCAAAGCAGCGATCAAACACGCGCACGCGACGCTGCTGACGAACCTTCTCCACAAGACAGCGCGCCAACTCGACACCCGTTGCGTCACCATCGCTATGAATAATTCGGTGACAATGATGACCGCCTTCAAGACCCAGCGCAGGCTGGCCGCTGTCGTCGCGATCTACGCGCATTCCCCATTGCAACAGTTGCGCAATTTCCTGCGGTCCCTCTTGCACCAAGGCGCGCACCGCATCGGGTTCGCACAAACCGGCCCCCGCCTCCAAAGTGTCTTGAATATGGGCATTTATGCTGTCTTTTGCATTCATCACCGCGGCAATTCCGCCTTGCGCCCACGACGTGTTTGATAGATCGATCGACTCCTTGGCCAACACAATCACATCGCTGTGGTGCGAGGCTTCAATGGCCGCGCGCAAGCCCGCCACTCCCGTGCCCACAATTACAACATCGGTAAAAATGTGCGGCAGCAAGGCGCTGCGAAATGGAATCAACATTTCTCGTTCGTGATAGGAATTCATTTGGGTTGCGCGGTTGGAGTAGTCGCGGAATTATTAGGGGCGGTTGCTGAAGGAGTGGTTGCGCTTGACGTTGGCGATTTTTCTGCCGCGGGCGCAACAAGTTCGCCCAGCAGCAAATCTTGCTGCGACATGTCCGCCAGCCACAGTTGGCTTGAGCGACCAGGTCCACGCTGACTTGTCCACATTAATAATTTTCCATCGGGACTGATCGCCGGCAAAAGATCCGCGCCGTCCGCGTACGTGACGCGGCGAGGTTGTCCAAGCGGAGCATCGCGATCACTTGGAACAGGCACGGCCAAAATTTCATAGTTGTCATGTCCAACCCGGCTTGACGCATACACAATCACTTTGCCATTGGGCGAAAAATATGGCGCCCAATTCACGGCGCCATCATTGGTCACGGCCAGCGGTTGCCCAATTCCTGACACCGCGCCCGTGGAATCAAAGACCACGTCTGCAATGTAAATTTGCAGCAAATTGTCGCCATTTCTGTCAGCTCGCCACACAATCTTCTTTCCGTCTGGACTAAAAAAACCGCCGCCGTCGTAGCCAGTCAGCGCGGTCAGCCGCGTGCTTTTTTTGCTGACCATATCCATGACGTACAAATCGCCGTCGCCACTTTCAAGACTTGTATACAGCAACGTGCGCCCATCGGGACTTGTTGAGCACTCCGCGGCGTACGCTTTGCCATTTCCCACAAGCGGTTTCAAACTTTCCGCCGTGATGTCCTGCACGCTTAAATCCAATTCCACCACGCGCATCTCTGGCGGAAAACTCCAGCGGTAATTTCGTGTGCCGCGTTGATAGCCCGGCGTATCTTGCTTGGCCGGCGCCGTCACCGTGCTGGCAAAAATCAACTTGTTGGGATCGGTGGGATGAAACCAACCGCATGTATTGGCGCTGCCAATAGGACTGACACGGCGAATGTGCTTCAGGCGATAACGCCGCAGATCCGGACCAAACGATTGCCCCTTGCCCTCGTCGCGCAATTGCGCCACATACATGCTGTAATACTCGCTTTGGGGGTTTCCCTGCGCGTCATGTTCAATGGCTTGAAAGACAATCTGCGTGGCGTCGGCATTAAAATACGCCTCACCCGCTTTCACAAAACGCTCAGCAAGAGTGAGCTGCATTTGATGCGACAAAACGCCTTCAAACTTGCGCCAATTGGCGGGCTCATTGCGTTCGGTTGCCGCACTGTCGCTGCCGCCCTGCGTGGATTGAACCGTGGCGTCAACCTTGCCCGCGCTTACCGCGAAAGTGTGCGTCAACGCGCACACCAATAGAATGAACAATGTCATACTTTGCAAGTGTAGGGCTTGGCACACTCTCTTTCTTTCAATGATTCACTTGTCAAACGCGCCACTTCTCATGCGCGCCTAGACCGAAACACTATGAATCACCCACAGAATTCACATGACGGCTTTCGAGTGGTCCACGCCCAGGATGATTTTGTGGTGCTCGACAAATCCTCCGGGTTGCTTTCGGTTCCTGGCATTGGCGCGCACAACGCGGATTGCTTGGCCACGCGCGTAGCCGCTGTTTTTCCCGGCGCGCGTAATGTGCATCGGTTGGATCAACACACCAGTGGACTGATTGTCATGGCGCTTCACGCGCAAAGTCACCGGGAACTGAGCATGTTGTTTGAAGCGCGGCGCGTGACAAAAGCGTATCACGCCATTGCGTTTGGACATGCGCGCGCGGAATCTGGTGAAATTGATTTGCCGCTGCGCAAAGAGGCGCTTGGCAACGCGCGCCAAATTGTGTGCCATGAACTTGGCAAAGCCAGCGTGACGCGCTGGAATGTGGAGGCTTTGCTTGATCATGTTCCCGCTTCCGTTGCAACCTCACACAAGCCATGTCTGTGCACGCGGTTTCGTTTACAACCCATGACGGGTCGCAGCCATCAGTTGCGCGTGCATTTATTGGCGCTTGGCCAACCCATTCTTGGGGATGATTTGTACGCGCCCGACGAAGTCAAACGCACCGCCACGCGTTTATGTTTGCACGCCAGCGAATTGGCGTGGAACAACTACGCGTTCACCGCGGCGCACCCATTTCATTGATGCAATTGTAAATCACTCGCCGCGCGAAGGCGCGTGGTCATGGCCACTTGCCACATCCACGCCATGCGCTTGCAAATATCTTCCCAGCGCCATCAGCGGAAAATAAAGTCGATACAAGTGATAGCGCAAATAAAATACTTTCGGAAATCCAGTGCCCGTGAATTCAGTTTCGCGCCACGATCCGGCAGGATCGCCATCTGGGTTTTTTAGCGGGTTTTGCGCGTCTTTTTCGCTTAATTGCGTTTGCGCCAACCAGGCCAAGGCGCGCGCTACATCGGGGTCATGCGCGCCATAAATCTCCTGCAAAATCATGGCGGCCCACGCGGTTTGACTGGCCGTGCTTACGCCTTGGCCCTTGAGCGATGGATCAAGATAGCTATTGGCGCTCTCGCCAAAGCTGCCATCCGGCTTTTGTACCGACTTGACCCACGCGCCGGCTTTGGCAATCCACGGTTCATCGCGCGCCACGCCACAGCGGATTGGACCAATCACCGCTTGCCATGTTCCGTAAATATAATTCACGCCCCATCGTCCAAAGAAACAACCTTCGGGTTCCTGCTTTGACTTGATGTACTCCACAGCGCTTCGCACAGCTGGATGGTCTATGTGAATTCCATGCCAACTTAAACATTCAAGTACGCGCCCCGTAATGTCGGGACAACTTGGATCTTGAATGGCGTTGTGATCGGCGCATGGAACATACTCATACAATTTTCTGTCCTGCGTTCGATCAAACGCCGCCCAGCCTCCATCATCATTTTGCATGGCCAACATCCATTGCACGCCGCGCATGGCCGCTGATTCATTGGCTGGTCCACCAATGCGCTTCAAGCTCATGGCCACCATGGCGGTGTCATCCACATCTGGATACCAGGCGTTGGCGTACTCAAAAAACCAACCCGCTGGCGCCGTGCCTGGCTTGACATTTTCAGCCCAATCACCGCTAAATCTGCACTCTTTTGCGCGCAACCAATCGCCCGCATTTTCAGAGGCAACGTCGGTCACGGTGAAGCCGCAATCCGCCAGCGCGTACAACGCAATGCCCGTGTCCCACACTGGACTGAAGCACGGTTGAATACGGATGCGATCGCCCTGCTCAATAAAAAATTCATCAAGTTCTTTTTCCGCGCGCACCACCATGGCGTCGCCGCGGCGCACGCCCAAAATGTGGAAAACAATTTGTATGTACACCATTGGCGGAAAGATGGCGCCAAGACCGCTGGTTGGCGCGGGCACATCCTGACCGCAACGAATGGCGCTCCACCGAAACGCCGCGGCGATGGCGCGCTTGCGCCAAGCAATTCCAAAGACCGCGTGCGCCACTTTCATCGCGCGATCCGTGGCGTGGAAAAACATCCGCCAACCCAGCGGCACCTCGTGGCGCATCTTCAACCTGTGGCGCGCGCCTTCATTCACAAACAACTCATCAATGCCTTGATCCGCGCGCAACTGGCGCGTTGGCCGCAGCGTGGCCACAATGGCCAGCGGCAGCAACATAGTGCGGCTCCACGCGCTCATTTTGCTTAAGTGAAAGTAAAACCACTTGGGCGCCCACACCAGTTCCGGAGGAATCGCTGGCACCGCGTTCCACGAAATCTGCCCCAAACACGCCAGATAAAAATTGGAAAAACTATTGCAACATTCGGCGCCACCCAAGGAGCGCACCACATCGCGGGCCTTCTTCATGTGCGGCAAATCCGGCGAATCTCCAAATAATTTCAGGCAAAAATAGCCTTTCACAGTGGCGCTGACATCCACGTCGGAGCCGGGATATTGACCCCACCCACCATCGTCGCGCTGTTGATCACGAAGTTGCCGAACAATTTTTAACAACGTGTCCGCGGGGCGGCCGTCCACCATGGTCGCGTCCTCTTGCGACAAAATCCATTTCATCAGCAGGTACTCGCTTTGCAAAATGGAATCGCCCTGCAACTCCGCGCACCAATGTCCATCTGATTTCTGCAACGAGCGAAGCGCGCGGTTGGCGGCCCCGGCGCAAGCCCGCAGTGATTGCATGGCCGATGGATCGGCGCTTGCCTTTGCGCTAAGTGTTGTTGGCGAATGCATACGAATTTAAAAGTATACCCAACGCCAAGTCGCCCACCAACACTACAAAGCGTCGGTTTGCATCCAACATCGCTCACGCGCGCTGATGATTGCGGCTTCCAGAACTTGTTGAGTTCTATACGCGTCCACAAAATCCGCCAGCGGTTGCGCGGGCTCGCCCCCCGCCAACACCGCGCATATATCCGCGGCCATGCTTATGAATTGATGCTCGTAGCCAAGCACATGTCCAGGCGGCCAAAAATGTCCAACGTATGGATGCGTTGGCTCCGTGCACAAAATGGTGCTCCACCCTTGCTCGCGCGCGGGCAGCGTGTCGTCCCACCATTGCAATTCATTCATGCGCTCAAAATTAAATTTCACGCTGCCCAATTCACCATTGATCTCCATGCAATTTGCATTTTTATTTCCCGTGGCCATTCGACTGGCCTCAAAGCTGGCCACGGCGCCGTTGCGCATGCGCGCAAGAAACAAGAACGCATCATCCACGGTGCTGGCTTGTCGCTTGGCGCCTCGCTTACTTTTTTGCGAGCCCAATCCCAAATTTTTTGAACTGGCCGTCACCGCCGCGCGCTCATGAATAAATTGCGCCTCCATGGCGCCGCATACTTGCACAATTTCATCGCCCGTCACAAACCTGGCCATGTCAATACTGTGCGCGTTCAAATCTCCATGCGCGCCGCTGCCCGCAAGTTTTGAATCAAACCGCCACGAATGCGGCGTGCTGGCGCGTCCCCAATCTTGCAAATAGTGCGCACGAATATGGCGGATGCGTCCGAGACGACCTTGTTGAATCAACTCGCGCATCAGCGACACCGCGGGACAGCGTCGATAGTTGAACCACACAAAAGTGCGCGCCCCATTCTTGGCTTC
>CAIWNO010000220.1 GCA_903914045.1 uncultured bacterium
CGCAAGACGTGTTGAAAAATTTGGATGTCATTACAAAGGGAACGCAAGGCATCAATCCGTTGCCATCGCCACATGTTCCTTGGTGGACCGCGACCGGATTTGGAATGCTTGAATTCACAAGCGAGCAGGAGCTTCCGTGGTACTGGTTGTTTCTTGCGTTTGTGGTGGTGGCGGTTGTGGTGTGCAGAAATTTAGAACGCAGTCGCACGGGTCGCTCATGGCTTGCGGTGCGTGAGGATGAACTCGCCGCTCGATGCATGGGCATTGCGCCGGTGCCGGTGAAAATGATCGCCTTTGCAACAGGCGCAGCGCTGGCCGCCGTGTCTGGTGGACTTTGGGTGAGCATGTATTCAAGCACGGGCGAGCCGGGCAACTATGATTTTCAAGTCAGCATCTTGGCGCTGTGCATTGTGATTGTTGGAGGCATGGGTTCAATCAACGGAGTGTTGGTTGGTTCAATCGCCATGCTTGGGCTTGCCAACATTGCGCTGCCCAAGATTGCCAGCGTCATGCAAAGCGCGGGGTGGGTGAATTCTGGAAGCGTGTTTGGTAGCCCAAATAACTGGAAATACCTTGTGTTTGGATTGGTTTTAGTGGTGATGATGCGCGTGCGCCCCGATGGTTTGCTGCCCGCGAAGTTGTCCATTGTGAACGCCAAAAAGAAAAACGCCGTGGAGCCAACTCTATGAGTGTGGCGCACGCAATTGAAAATCCAATTCTGGAAGTGGACGGCGTCACTATGCGCTTTGGCGGATTGGTGGCCAACGATTGCGTCTCATTTCAGGTGAAGCGCGGCGAAGTGTTCGCGCTGATCGGTCCCAATGGCGCCGGCAAGTCCACGCTCTTCAACGCCATCACGGGCGTGCATCAGGCGACCGAAGGGCGCGTGCGATTTGAAGGCAAAGAAATTCGACGCGATTGGAGCGGAACTATTTTCGCGCGGATGATGCTTAGCGCAATGGTTCTTGCGTTTCTGGTGACGCTGTCCATTCGCGCCACCACGCTGTGGAAAGATGTCATTGTGGCCAATTATATTTACGACGAACATTTTCCAGTCGCGCAAGCGTTGCGCTGCATTGGACCTAGCTTGGCAAGTATTGGATTCTGGGGATTGGCGTTGCCAGTGCTGATTGGTTTTGTGGTGGGTGCGGGCGGCTATCTCACGCTGTGGTCGCGCGCACGTCGCACGCCAGATTTGATCGCGCGCGCTGGCATGGGCCGGACATTCCAAAACATCCGCTTGTTTGGCGAGTTAAGCGTGATTGAAAATGTTTTAGTTGGCATGCACGCCAAATTACACTGCGGCTTTCTTATAAATATGTTTCGTTTGCCGCGGTTTTATAAGGAAAATGACGTGGCCCACGCCAAGGCCTTGCAGTTGCTGCGTTTTGTCGGACTAGAGGCGCGCGCCGGCGAGGCCGCCAGAAATTTGCCATACGGCTTGCAGCGGCGCTTGGAAATTGCGCGCGCGCTTGCGGGCGACCCGCGAATTTTATTGCTGGATGAACCCGCGGCGGGCATGAATCCAACTGAAACCGGAACGCTGATGGAACTTATCCGCCGCATCCGCGACTCAGGCGTGACCGTGTTGTTGATCGAACACCACATGCGCGTGGTCATGGGCGTCAGCGATCGAATTTGCGTTCTGAACTTTGGCAAGCAAATCGCGCAGGGAACTCCTGAACACATTCGCAATGACCCGGCGTGTATCGAGGCGTATCTGGGCAAGGAGGAAATAGGGTGAGCAACAATTCCCCGCCAGTTCTTCTCAGCGTGCGCGGCGTGCGCGCGGGATATGGTCCATCGGATGTGCTTCATGAAATATCGCTAGAAGTTCGTGAGCGGGAAATTGTCACACTGATTGGCGCCAATGGCGCGGGAAAAAGCACGACATTAATGACAATCTCGCGCATTCAAAAATTACGCGCGGGCGTGATTGAATTCGCGGGCAACAACTTGGCCAGCACTCCGCCCGATCAAGTTGTGGGCATGGGTTTGGCGCAAGTGCCCGAGGGCCGCCGGATTTTTCCACGGCTCACAGTGCGCGAAAATTTAGAAATGGGTGGATTTCTTCGACGCGACCAAGCGGCAATAAGCCGCGACTTGGAGCGCGTGTACGCGCTGTTTCCAATTCTCAAGGAGCGCGATCGCCAGCAGGGTGGAACATTGTCTGGCGGCGAGCAACAAATGTTGGCCATCGGCCGCGCGCTCATGAGTGAGCCGCGCATGTTGATGATGGACGAGCCAAGCATGGGCATCGCGCCCATTTTGGTGATGCGCATTTTTCAAGCCATCAAACAATTGCGCGATGAAGGCATGACTATTTTATTGGTGGAACAAAATGCGCGCGCCGCGCTGCGTCTTGCAGACCGCGGCTATGTCATGGAGACTGGCTCCATCACGCTCTCGGGCTTGGGCCGCGAGTTGCTTGATGATCGGCGCGTGCAAGAGGCCTACTTGGGCGAGTGATCGAATCACTGCACGCGCGTGGCTGGCGTGGCCGACGCGCTTGGCCACAATTTCGCGCGCCGCAATGCATCTTTAAAATGCCCAAAATGTCGGCTTAAAACAATGTTTTGTCCGTGGGCGTGGGGCAGTTACCATCTGTGTTGGAGAATTTTCTGTCCGATGCGCGAATACAAAATACGAAATGATTTAGAGCGCGCCGTCATTGATGGCTTCGCGCTTCCGCTTGGAATTGCGCCCATTAATTTGCCAAGTCCAACCCAGGGCTACACGCTTGAATTTCACGAGGGCGAGGACGGCGATCCCGACACATTCTCATTTCACATTGTCACCAGCCACGATCGCATGTTGGGTCTTGTGCGCGAGGCACTTGGTTTGCTGCCTGAACAAGTCACGCCCATCATGGAAGTTGGAAGTCGCGACGCCTATCGCAGCGTGGATGTGTTCATGGGCCGCGAGGAAATTTCCTTCGAGGCGTTCCTTGAAATTTGGGAAGGCTTCGAGCCCGTCATCATGGAGGACGCCAGCATTGGTGTTGGCGCCAACGCGGAGGAGCCATTTGTTGAAGTGTTCCTGGATTCTTGGAAGGGTTTGCTTGTGCATGTGGCCGCCGACAACAAGGAAACGGTGGAGCGCATGTTGCGCCGTCATTCGCTGCATGAAGTAGAGGAGACTTGGCCGGATTCACTTGATGAAGTGTTGTCGCCACCGTCGCATGTGCGCGATGTCTTGGCGATCGAGGACGATCAAAGTCCCGATTTAGACGAGGTGCTTTTGCAGGTGCGTGAATGTTGGGGCCTTGAACTTGATGTCGACCCCGACACCAATGTGGATGACGCCGGTCGCGAGCTTGGCAGCACATTGTGGCACTCCATTGCGGTGTGCTTGGATCTCAACAGCGACGAGTCAAGCGATCATCCTTCTGGTGGCTACATCACATTTTGGATTACAGCCAAAAACACGGCGGAAGTAGAGCAGTTGGCGCGCGA
>CAIWNO010000221.1 GCA_903914045.1 uncultured bacterium
ATCCGCACCGTGATGCAAAGAATTATTTGTTGGCGCATGCGCGGTTGTTGTTGTGCTTGCCATAGGCGTCTGTTGCAACGCCGCAAATGCGTCCATGAGTTCACTTGAAAGTTGTGGCCAACATTGCGCCACACCAGAATCAATAAAGGCCACGCAATGTCCATGCACTTGCGCAAGCGCCGCCGCGAACGCCACATTGCCAGGGGCCAGCACGCGATCACTCCACCACACGCGGTGCTGCAACTGCGCGGAGCATGCGGTTGACCACGCCGTGTGTGGCCAATCCATTTGCGCATTCTTAGGGAGTTGAGTTGCGGGAGTTGGAGACTTCATTACTTGTAAGAGTAGGTATGAAATTGACAGTGAAACGCCCCGAAATATTGATTTATAAATATTGTATAAAGGCGATTCGCAAAGCCAACAATGTGTTGAAAAACACGGACAATGTGGAAATGCTTAACGCGATCCATCTCTTCATTGTATTTATTAGCGCGACTCATTTGGGAACCGCAGCCTCACCCGCAAGCGTTTGCGCAATCGCCGAATGCACTTTGAAATTGCCAGTACTTGGTCGATTTCAAACCGGTTGGTGGGCCATGTCGGGCGCGGAAATTCCAGCCTACGACCCCGTGAATAAAAGATTGTGGTTCACCAACAACGCGGAAGGACTTGAAGGCATCAGCATTGCAGATCCGACCAAGTGCGAGCAATTTAAAACCATTCGTCAATATGGTCCCAACAGCGTGGCGATTAGCGGCAATGTGATCGCGCTGGCAAGTCAGCCCAAGAGCAAGGACGCGCGTGGCTCGGTGAGTTTTTTTAATCTTGATGGCAGTAAAATTTCAAAGGTTGAAGTTGGTTTTAATCCAGACATGATCAAGTTCACGCACGATGGCAAACGATTGCTTGTGGCCAACGAGGGCGAGGCGCCGGATGACGGACACAGCGACCCTGTTGGTTCGATTGGAGTTGTGGATATTTCTAACGGCGCCGAAAAACCGGTTGTGCGCGAGTGCGGCTTTGACGCATTTGAAAATCAGAAGGCGGATTTGGTGAAGCGCGGCATGCATATGGTCACGCCACACGCGGGCTTTTCACAAGAGATTGAGCCTGAATACCTAGCGATTTCAGGCGACGACACCAAAGCGTACGCCACGCTGCAGGAAAATAATGCCATTGCGGTGATTGACCTTGCGCCTGGCCGTGAACGCGTGGAGCGCATTGAGCCGCTGGGCTTTAAAGATTTTATGAAGCCGGGGTGCGGCCTTGATGCCAGCGATAAAGATGGCGTGAATCACATTCAAAATCTTCCGGTGTTTGGTTTGTATCAGCCGGATGGCATTGCTTGTTTTGAAAATGATGGCGCGCGTTATTTGATCACGGCCAATGAGGGCGAGGACCGCGAGCGCGCTGACTTTACAGAGGCGGAGCGATTTGGAAAGTTGAAGAACGCTCAAGGCAAGGGCGGTAAAAATAATTCCGCAATTGATGAGGAATCATTCGCCAAGCAACTTGGCGCGGACAACACACTGCGCGTGCAAGATTTAGCCAAGCCGGAAATCATGGGTCGCTTGAAGGTAAGCACATTGCGCGGCGACGATGATGGCGATGGCGACTTTGACCGCGTGTTCTGTTTTGGCGGACGATCCGTAAGCATGTGGAGCGTGGCGGCCGATGGGGCGATTGCGCAAACATGGGATTCCGGAGATGAAATTGAGCGCGTGATTGCGCAGCAAATGCCCCAGGCGTTCAATATGGACAGCGCGAAAAGTCCCAGTCGCGACGCGCGTAGCACGGCCAAAGGTGCCGAGCCCGAGACGCCACTTGTGGCCACTATCAACGGAGTTCGGATTTTATTTTGCGTGCTTGAGCGCGCGGGTGGAATTATGTCGTGGAATATTTCCGATCCAGCGCATCCAAAGTTTCTTTTGTATGTGAACCCGCGCGACCCCACTGTTGATTTAGACAGTGACTTGGATAAAGACGGCAAGCCCGATCACGCGGCGCAAGCGGGCGACATTGCGCCAGAGGGAATTTTATATATTGCGCCAGAGCAAAGTCCCAATGGGAAACCGTTGTTGGTGGTGTGCAATGAAGGCAGCGGTAATGTCACGATCTATGAAATTCAAGTTGCGTGCCCGCAGTGATTGCTAGCGAATGGATTCCAACTATGTTGCGAATTGCCCCGCGCATGGTTTCAATTTGTACGTGGCCGCTTCGCACACAAGCATTCGCTGCGCTATTGTGAACGAATGAAATTGATCCATTGTGCATTGTGCATGTCAGCAATTGTGGTTGCCGCCACATATTCGCACGCTCAAAGCGCCGCAGAATCCGTCAATCACGCGCATGCGCCGCCAGTGTCAGGCGCCGTAGTTGATGCGCCAACGATCAATCCACTGCGCGACGCGGGCGTGGCGCAAGCCGATCGTGTGGCGGCATTGTCCGCGATCGCAAAGCGTGATTCAATTTCTATTGCGGCCGCAACGCTGGCGGAAATTGAAGCGTGCGACGCGTGCCTTGCGCGCAATG
>CAIWNO010000222.1 GCA_903914045.1 uncultured bacterium
AACCAGCACTGTAATTACCGCAAGCGCTCTTGATGGCGAGGGCGTTGCGTTGCTTGATTTTCTAGCCACCACGCCACTTGCCGCGAGCAAGCGCGAGGCGCGAGATTTTCTAGCCGCCGGCGCCGTGAGCGTGAATGGTGAGAAGGCTGTTGCCGATGCCAAGTTGACGCGCAAGGATGTGTTGCATGGCGCGACTATTTTATTGCGCCGTGGCAAGAAGCAGTGGCATGCGGTGCGCGTCACGGACTGAGCGGCGACCTCATATTGAAGTGTTCAATATAATTTTGAATTCCGCTGCGGCACAATAAAAATAAATTTTCATTTGGCCAAGCGCAACAGAGCGAGCCCGAATCAAGGACCTTTGGGCGCGGGCAGCGGGGGCTCAACTTCCGCATCTGGAACAATGGGCACAGTTGCGCGCGGCTCAATCTTGAGCGCTATTTCCAGGTTCACAATTTGTTTTCCAGCCACGCTCTCCACGCTCACTCCAGGCGGCAAAATCCAATTGGATATGGCTTTCTTGGCAACTTTGCTGCCAAGATCGCCGCTGTTCAGCGGCACAATAGCGGCCACGGCAAACTTGCCTGTTTCAATATCTTTTAGCGCGTCTGCGGGGCCAATCAACACCACGTCGCGCAACACGCCACCATCTTGTTGAAACGTAATGTCGAACCCTTTGAGATCTGTTGGCGAAGCGGCGATTTGCAAAGGCACGGTCGCCAAATTGATGTTGTCCCTTTTGCGTCGAAGCGTGAAAGTGACATTGACTTCATTGGGAAAAAAACTTACTTGATCAGGTTTGACACCCACTGATTCAGGCAAGCGCAATGTCGCGGGCGCGTTATTTTTTCCAGTCGACAAATCTTTTGTGTCCACCACGGCCTCCACTTGCAAATTCTTCATGGCTTCCATGGCCAACGTTGGAAGCGTGACCACGACAACGGCTGGATTGATGGAGGCGGATTCATATTCTGCCAGTGAAATTTTTGCCACCAGCGGAAATTGCGTGGACGTGAGATCGCCAATGACCACTTTGGCGGACTCGGGTCGCGAAGTAAGAATGGTGGCATCGGTGGCGATGATTTGTTGCACGTTGTTCAGCGCGTCCGCAAGCATGACGTTGTATGAGCCAGTGGCGCTTGGAAAACCAGCGGTTCCGCTGGGAATGAGCAACGTTTCATCCAATAAAGTTTGAATGCGATCAATGCTAGCTGGACTCGCTTTCACCAACAACGTGACTACAAATGGCTTCATGGGATCGACGAAGTGTTGCTTGGGATCGGAGGAGCGAAATGAAATAGTGCCTTTGAGTTCGCGGGTTTCACGGGTTCGATCAGCGGCCCACGTCCAAATTAAAAGCGTGGCCACCGCCGCAACAAACCAAGTTGAAAGATTGGCGCTCCAATTTCCCACTAGGTGTTCCGCCTATTCGAGCGATCATCTCTATCCCTGTCTGTTGCACGCGCGTCATTATTGTCATTGCCAGCTTGGTCGGTTTTATGCTCGCCGTCTTCATGCTCGCCGTCTTCATAGTTCAATGTGTCGTCTTCGTGTTGCGCCCGTTCCTCTTCTTGCGCGGCGGCCAACGTGGCGGCGGCATTTAATTCTGAATGCTCCGAGTGGTCCGGCAAATTCAACATGGGCGCGTCAAGACCTCCAACTTTGCTGATGAATCGGCCAAACAATGTGCGTTGCTGCGGACGGCGCAAGCCGCGCGAAAGTCGGCGGCGTAAACCCACGGCAAATTCATCAAACTGAATCGGTTGCGACAATTCACCGCGTTCGGCGAAGCGAATTAAGCCATTTTCCTCGCTCACTACAACCACCACGCAATCACTCTCAAGCGTCGCGCCCATGGCCGCTCGGTGGCGCGCGCCAAGTTTCATTCCGGCCACTGGATCAGCCAACGGAAGTTGCACGCTGGCCGCGGCAATTTTTTCTCCGCGAATCACAACCGCCAAATCATGCAGCGGACTGGAGGGCCAGAAAATACTTTCAATCAGTTCCGCGCTCATGCTGGCGTCCACAATAACGCCTTGCGCCGCTAGCCCCGCAAGCGAAGTGCCTCGCTCAATCACAATCAGCGCGCCAAATTGATTGCGGCTTAGGAATTCAACCGCGCCTTCAAGCGCATCGACCACGGGATCAATTCGCCGGCGCTCGCTTGGCGACATGGTTTGTCCAATGCGAACCATGGCCTGGCGCAATTCAGGTTGGAAAATGACCAGCATGAAAATGGCGATGGTTCCCAGAAGACCTTCGCTGAGAAATCGCAGACGAGAAAATGTTTCGCTGAAGAGGCCAGCGAATCGGATGCCCAGCACCAGCACCGCAATGAGCACAATAATTCCCTTAAACACGCCGGCGCCGCGGGTGCCTTGTAGAAATCGAAGAATGAGCATGACTCCGCCGAAAATCACCAATAATTCAATGGTGATGGAGAGCGGGTTCCCGCCGTGAAAGAGTTGGGTGAGCCTGTCAAACACGATCAAACTGTACCACGCATGCAACGCCTAGAGCGGGCCAAAGCGATAGGATTGAAATATGAATCGTGAAGCAACTCCACTGTCAATTGGCAAGGCAACCTATCTCTGCGCTGCCAGCGGCGAGGTGCTTGCGGCGGGCACGCCATGCATGTCCGCCATACGCGAAAATGCGACGCACAATCTTGAGCGTCTTGATTTCTCCATGACGACGTGGCTTGATGGCGCGCGCCCCGAAGGCATGATTTGTTTTTGGAAGACCAGTATGCCAGCGGCGGATCGCAAGCGCGGCATTGTGATTGACGACGAGGCCGTGGAGGAAATTTTTGAGCGGCTTGCAGGCGATGACCGTCCAAATCGGATCGCTATTCGATGGTTGTTGGCCATGATCTTGTTGCGCAAGCGCCGCTTGAAACAATTGCGGGTGGAGCACCGCGACGAAAAAGAATTTTGGTTGTTCGCGCGTCGTGGCGCAGTGGAAGGCGCTGCGCCAGTGGAAGTGTTGCGACCGCAATTGGACGAGTCGGCGGTGCAGGCGTTGGCGGATGAACTTGGTGAAATCGCGGCCTTTGATGGTTGATGAGCGCTATTTTATGAGCCGCGTATTTCGTTTATTTTTCGCTGCTTTTTCGATGCTCTACGCGCTTGCCATCGTTTCATGCGCAACAGTGGATGCATCCAAGCAGCCAGCGACCAGTGGCGCGCCCGCGCTTGAGCCAACAAATGAAAAATCCTCCAATGTGAATAGTGTCGCTCCTGCGCTGAATGCCGCGTCCATCGTGGCGCAACAAAATCATCGCGTCGCTGGATTGGAAAAATTCGCCACGCGCGGCAGCGCGGAGTTGCGTTGGCACGATGAGAAGGGCGACCATTTTGAGCAGGCCCAAGTTGATCTTGCATGGCGCAATGGTGGCGATGACATTTCTTTGCGCGCCGACAAAATGGGCGAGCGACTTGCATGGGCTGGCGCCAACGCGAAGCAGTGGTGGTTGTTTGAACCAAAGCGCGAACCAAGTCGTTTGTGGCTTGGCGCGCGCGACACGCCAGTGCCAGATTCGCTGCTGCCATTTGCCGGACCCGACGCGTTGCTGGAATTGCTTGCGGCCAAACCGTGGCCCGAAAAAATAAGCCTGTCTCAGGATCGTCCTGGAAATTTTTGGGCTGACTTTGATCGACCGAAGCGCGGAGCATGGGTGAAGACTCGAGTTCAAGTTGAGACAAACACAGGTTTTCCTAGCCATATTTGGCTTGTGGATGCCAAAGGCAATGTGCTTGCGCAAAGTGAATTGAGCGAGCCCGTGATGGCGAACATGAACCACTTGCCCATGGCGGACCGGCCAATGGTGGCGAGCAAGATCACGTTGAAGTCCGTGTCTAATGTTGGCGTGTGGCAAATATTTTGGGACGAACCTGGCGCGCGCGAAGATCGATTGAAAGATCGCCTGTTTGATCTTGAGGTGATCCGCGGCGTCATGCGTCCAGCCGAAGTGATCGATCTTGAGAAGAGTCAATCCAAGCGATGAACTATCTCGCTCGGTGTGTGTTTGCGTTGATCATGGTCTTGGTGGCGGCTTCCCCATTGCAAGATCGCTTTGTGCCGGGCACGCGGGTCGCCAGTAGTGGCGCGCATCTTTGGTGGATCTCCAAGAATTCACATGAGACCACCGCTCGATTTGAATTGCTCCACCACGCAGCGGTGGATGACGAGCGGCAATTCCAAGTGGCTTCGACATTCGCTGAAAATCCGATCGGATTGGCCGCTGATGGCGAGCGGGTTTGGTTGGTGTTCGAGGCGCTCAGCCACAAGATGGAGGTGGTCTCGGGCTCAACGCAATTCAATCCCGCGAGCGAATTGTGGTTTATAACCCAGGGCGGCGCGCTTCAATTATGCCCAAGTATTGCGGGGGAATCGCTGGAATCATTGGCCGCGTTTGATGGCGAACCGTGGGCGATTGTTCAAGGCCAGCCAGATGCGCGCGTGTTGCGCGGCGGCCAGTGGATCAGTGTGCCTCTACCAGCGGCCATCAATGAATGCCAAGCGCGAATGTTGGTGGTGGCGGGGGGCGCGCTGAACGTGCTTGGACAATCATCCGACCATTCCATCAAGCGCTTCAAGCTCGAGTCGCAAGCATGGATCGAGTTGCCCATGAAGGCGCGGGAATTTTTATACGCAGTTGACCACGCCGCTCGCTTTGCGTGCGTGACCGGTTCATATGACCAGCAAGCGCTGAATTGGGTTGAAGCCGGTGAGCTCGTGCCCATCATGGCAATTGCATTCAACAAATCTCCTCCCAAGGAAAGCTTCAGCCAAGTGATTGGCATGGGAAGTGGATTTGCGTGGATTGCACAAACCGGCCATGCAACTCAAAACACTATGGTTCGCCAATCTTGGATGTCCGTGATGAGTGACGGAGCGGCTGAATTTTCAGAGCCGATTGAACTGAGCGCGCAACTTTCAAAGGCAAGCCGCTGGTATCACTTGCCAATTCTTGGCGTGCTTTCGCTGGGCGCCATCATTGCGGCATTCTTGGTGCGTGCCCTTCATTCGCCGCTGAATCCATTGGAAAATACGCGTTCCAAGATAAACGTCATGGATTCGCAAGCGCTTGCGCAAACGCCCTGGACCCCGTTTCAAAAGTGGCGAAGAGCCGCGGCAACGGCGATAGACATTGTTCCGTGCGCCATCGCCTCCACCATGATTTTTGAAACGGACCTGCCCAGCATTTTAATCCCGCCACTGTGGAGCGCGGACATTCAAATGTCCATTCCATATATAGCCATGGTTGTGGCCACCGTCGTTTTCTCCATGTTTGAGGAAATCACATTTGGACGCAGCCTGGGCAAGCGGCTTATGGGGGGTCGCGTAGTTTCCATCCATGGCGAACCAGCCGCCTGGTGGCAACACATCGCGCGCAATCTTCTCAAGGGGTTGGTGTTGCTTTCTCCAGTTCTCGCAATACCGAGTTGGCTTAGTCCAACAGGCATAGGAATTCCCGAAATTATTTCCAGAACTCGGGTGGAGAATTTTGATTTGAACTTGCAAGAATAAGTCGCCACCTTCAATGTCTCCAACACCGCGCACAATCAAATTCTTCTTGTTGGCGTAGGGCTTGGCAAGATTGCCATGGGCGGACCCGGGCTTGCATGGAATACTGAAGTAAATTTGTGGCGTTTACAGCATAATTCAGCCGAAGAAGGT
>CAIWNO010000223.1 GCA_903914045.1 uncultured bacterium
ATGAAATATTTTCGATAGGCGTTCCGCTTGTCGTGATTGTTCCAGTGACGCCATCAAATCTTCCCCAGAACAGTCCCGCGCCAAAATGTTGGACTCGGAATAATCCCATTGAATGCGTGTCGTCAATTTTCCAAACCATGTCAGGCACGGTGCCTGTCGCAGTTGCAACAGGAGTTGTTGTCACTGGCGTTGAGTTTGGAGTATTTTGCGTGTTGACAACAAACATTAGTAGAAAAGAAATTACGATAGAGAGTGACGGCATGAGAGATAAAAACATAATGGCTCCGTGGTGGGGTCAGTTGATCAAGACGGCGCAACTGTATACCCACTGTGTAGTGACCCTCATGAAAATCTTGGCAATCTGTGTGGCGTAGAGATTTTTAATAAGACTTGTTGCGCGAAGATTTCCACGCCAACAAGTTGTAAATCCAACGTGTTTACATTCATAAATTTGAAGAGGTTTAGGCGTCACTTTTTACAGGATGGGTTGTTTGAATGTTATATATTCTTTAAAGTCCTATAATATAATTATATGAAATTGTTCCACGGGGAACACAGAGTTGAAATTTGGGTGATACATTTAATTAGCAACCTTAAATAAGGAATCACCATGACAAATTTTTCAAATACAAATAGTGGAACAGGCAACGATCCTTTAAATAAGCCAGGACAATCACGTATTCCAAGCGTGCCAATTGTTTCAGGCACGCAAGCAAAACCGGTTCTACCATCGGCTCAACAAGCATCTGTTGGAAAATTAGGTCGAGGACTTGGTCGTCTTATTCCTATTAAAAATCAGCCTGTAAATGCTGAAAAAACAACATTTAAAAGTGTTGATTCAAGCTCCACGGCTATGCAATCGGTTACAAAAAATACAAGCGCACCAAGTAATCAAACAACCATTTCTAATTCTTCAAGCACCGGAATTAAATTGGAATCAAAAAATGCCGGCGTTGTATTTGGAAACGGAGTTGAGCGTATTGACGTTTCTAAAATCCGTCCAAACCCCAGACAGCCCAGGACTGATTTTAAGAATTCTGAACTTGAGGGATTGGCTGCTTCGATTAAGTTGAACGGCCTACTTCAACCAATTATTGTTCGTCCGGTCTCTGGCTTAGATGGGCAATTCGAAATTGTTGCCGGCGAGCGAAGGTGGCGCGCTTTCAAGATGCTTGGAGTTGTTTCAATTCCATCAATTGTTGTTCAAGCTTCGGACGAACATTCTGGCATTTGCGCACTTATCGAAAATGTACATAGGACTGATTTAAACCCAATGGATAGGGCCCTTGCCGTCTTAAAGTTGTCAGAGGAGTTCTCTCTTACGCATGACAAACTGGCCCAAAAGTTGTCATTAGACCGCTCTACCATCACTAATTTACTTAGATTAGCCGAACTAGACAGCCAAACCGCAAGCCTTGTGAGGCAGGGAGTCTTGACGCAAGGTCATGCAAAATCACTACTTGGAGTAGTAGACATAAAGACAAGAGCAACATTGGCAGAATCATCAGTTCGCGGCGAGTGGTCCGTTCGTGTGCTTGAGCGCGAGGTTCAAAGACTGGCCACGGAATCTAAATCCAGAGTTCCACGTGGAACACAACCTGCCAGGCGCCAAGCAAACGTGAAGGATTTAGAAACACGATTAAGTACCCTTCTTGGTACTCGAGTCACAATTCAGCTTGGTCGTAAGCCAAACACTGGCAAGGTTTCAATGGAATTCTTTTCGCTCGATCAGTTCGAAGGAATGCTGGCAAAGCTTGGACTTCGTACCGATCAAATTCGTTTTGAAAATTAAATTTTAATTTTAAGCATGGTGTCAGAAGCATAAATTTGTCTACCTACGGGTTGTATTTTTGACACATAGATTTGGGCATGATTTTTAAAAACACATTATTTCAGCCAAATAATGCAATATTTACCAATGCGCCCGTATTAAAATAGTAGGTTATAAGACTCCAATACTCTTCATAAAGTCTGGCAACTCAGTTTCTAAACCAAGCCCAGACCGAATTGCCCCAGCCAGCGCAACTCTAGAAGCTTGCTCGCCGTGATTCAAAATCACCCGCGGCGTTCCACCCTCACGCGCTCCAATCCAAGCCACCAAATCACCTTGATCCGCATGACCACTTAATCCCTCAAGATGAACGCGCTCGGCTTTCACCTCAAACAGGCCTTCTTTTAATTCAATCAACTTTGCGTGATGCAAAAGCGAATGTCCAAGCAAGCCAACAATTTGATGGCCCGCAAATAGAAGCGCGTTGCGCGAATCCGCAACAAGCGCCGCAAGATGATGCAGCACTGGACCCGCGTCACAAAATCCGCTGCCCGCCAGAATAATTCCAAGTTGCGCGCTCTTGGTCAGTTTCAAACTTTGTCTGCGATTAAATAAATGCTGCAATCCCGCGAAGTGAAGCGGATCATTTCCAGCTTCGGCCGCGGCGCGCAAGGCTGGCTCAAGCAACCCCGGATAGCGGCCACATAATTCAGAGGCGCGAATTGCCATTGGTGAATCCAAATACACATTCATTCCATGCAGTTTATTTAAACGCGATAATTCCGCCAAGCGCAACAATAATGTTTGCGCGCGACCAAGGGCAAATGTTGGCGCCAGTATTTTGCCACCTCGGGCCGCGACCCGTTGCACAACTTCCGCAAGCGCATCGGCCGAGGAAGAACTAGCGGAAAAATTCCGCGCGCCATTTGTGCTTTCCATCAGCACAACATCCACATCAGGCAGTAATTCACGCGCGCGAAGCAGGGGACTGCGAGCGGGTCCTAAATCGCCAGAAAACAGCACTTTTCGCTCAATTCCATTTAGTATAAATGCAACTTCAACACTGGCGGAACCTATAATGTGCGACGCGTCGTGAAATCGAAATCGCAAACCCGGTTTAATCTCGCGCCACACATTATATTCAATCGGGCAAATAGTTTCCGCCGCAAGCATGGCGTCATGCGCGTCGTATAAAATTGGTGGCTCGGAACTTGAGGCTTTACTTTTTGTTCCAGGCTCTGGCGGCGGATCAATAACCCGCGCGATAGGTGTTGTTCCATTTCGCCACTCCTCGTGGCGAAGAACTTGCAAGGACGCGCTTGATCGCAATACCCGTGGCAATAAATCCGCCGTTGGTGGTGTGGCAAAAATTGGCGCGGCGCAACGAAGGCGGGGCAGCATTCCAAGCCGACCGCAATGGTCAACATGGGCGTGCGTTACAATTACGCCATCCACATGCGGCCAATCGATTTCTGGAACCTGCAAATTTCTGTGCTCTTGTTCTGGTGACCCTTGGAAAAGTCCAAAGTCAATCACCACGCGGCCGCGCGGCGTGTCCAACAATGTGCAAGACCCCGTTACTTCTCCCGCAGCACCTAATAATGTGATCGTTGCTCGTTCAGACACTGAATCTGAGCATAGCCATCATTTGAAATGACGCAGCAACGTGGTTAAACCAACCTTGGCTGGGTACAAAAACAACTCAACATGCCAAAAGTTGCCGTGGAGCAACCCCAAAAACGACACCAAAGCGCTACAACCCCCCATTTGCCACGAAGTCCAACCCAAAAACCTGATTTTAGTCGCCCGCACACGCCGCAATGGCCGCCTTTAGCTCCGCCTTGGCATCCTTGGAAGGCATGAACTCGTGCCCAATGAAGCCGCGATACCCCGTGGCAACAATCGCCCGCATGATCGCCGGGTAGTACAACTCTTGTTGTGTATC
>CAIWNO010000224.1 GCA_903914045.1 uncultured bacterium
GGCGGATCAACTGGCGGCGGATCAACTGGCGGCGGATCAACTGGCGGCGGATCAACTGGCGGCCCATCGGATAACCCTACTGGCGATTTTGGCTCTGGTGGAAATGTGCGACCCGTGAATGCGCTATTGCCACTACACAACAAATTAGGAATTGTCAGTGATACGGTGTTCGTGAATAATTCCATAGGCCAATCGGTCTATGGAATGCAAATTTCATACAACGACACGCTTGACTCCAGTATTCGCGCAAGCACCGCTTTGCTTGCCACCTATCCCGACAACTTGCGTTTAGTTTCTGTGGCAGATTGCAATGGAGATGGCGGCAGCGACTTGTTGTGGCAAGACCGTGTCACCAACGAAGTCATTCTGTGGACACGCGACGGAACCAAAATTCTAAAAAAGAAAGTTGTCATTTCTCCAGCCGCCGGAATCAAAGCGGTTGCGGCTTACGATGTTCAAGCGGACGGCAGCGCCGCCGACATTATTTTGCTCAACTCCGCAACATCCACTGTCAGCGTGGTCAATATGTATGACGGCGAAGTGGTGAACACTGTAGATCTTGCCATGCCAAGTGGTGGGTGGCGTCCTGTTCCATTTGCGTTCATTAAAAATTCCGTGCTGATCCGACATTCAAATACTGGCGAACTTCGCCGCATGACCATGCCGGAATCGGGCGCTCCTTCACGCACCATGCAGGTTGATTCTCCACCAGCCCAGTATGAAATCGAAGCCATTGGCGACATTGATAATGATGGCCTGCCGGACATTATTGCGCGCAGCACAAATGAGGATCAGGTTCGATTTTATATCATGAATGGAAATAATCTTTCGCAAGTCTGCACAGGGCTTTGCACCGCTCATTGGAATATTCAAGGCATGCAAGATTGGGATGGAAATGGTGTCAATGATTTGCTGGCGATCGAGAATGGCGGTGACAAACGCGTTGTTGTTTTGTACATGGAAGTCAATTCGTATGCCAATGGATCCCTTTCAATTCCGCAAATTAAAAGCAATCAAGTGCTAGGCCGTTTGGGAATGGGCACGGTTGTGGGCCTAGGCGCGCGCTGACGCGTGGCGCAAAGCGCCTTGCAGATTCATGCGTAAAAAATAGTCGCCCAGAAATTGATCCACATGTTGCGGGGAAACTCCCGCGGTTATGGCTTTGGGGTGCAACCAATTTTTATATTCTTGAATTGCGTTCTTAAGCGCGTGTTCATACGCGCTGCTTTCTCGCGCGCCGCTTGCAATGATTGCGGCGGAAAATTTTTGCAGCAACGCGCATTCTTCTTGCAAGCGCTCTTGAACACGATCAATAAATCGCAACGCATCCGGCGCGTTGCTTGATTGAAGTCCGCCATGTGTAAGCCATAGATGAGTTGGCGCGTCGTCGCGCAGGCGCTGCAGACTGTGTTTCCACGCAAGCGGATCAAACTCCGGTGGCGGAGTTGGAATGGAAATGAAATCGCTGTTGGGTACTGCTATGCCCAGCGCGTCGCCCACAAACACGTGGCGTTCATGCGCGTGCTCAAGCAACCACGCGTGGTGATGGCGCGCATGGCCTGGAGTTTCAATTGCGAGAAATTGAAGACCGGCCGCTGAAATTTTTTGGCCATCTGAAACAGCGAGCGCCTGAGATTGCGGTGTTGGCCAAAGATCGCCGTAGAAGCGCTCATACATTTCACCGTGCACGCGGCGACTGCTTGCGATCAACTTTGTTGGATCGATCAAATGGGCGACGCCAAATGTATGAACCCACACACGCGAGTCCCCCGCCGCGAAATGTCCAGCGGCGCCCGCGTGATCCAAATGAATGTGCGTGAGCAACAGATCCATGATTTGAGTTGGATGCACGCCGCGAAGCTCAAGTTGACTGACAAGTTCGGGCCAAGTGGTCGCCGTGCCGGATTCAATCAGGGCGAAACCATCTGGACCTTCTATAAGAAAAACATTGGCGGCGCCCGCCAGATTTAAATATCCAACATCAATGGCTTGAATTTGGAATGTCATTGGGCCGCATTGGAGATGGAATTCATGTCAACAAGTAATGCCGCGCAAGTTGGGCAAATTGCGCGGTTTGCTCCGCGGCCCATGCGCGGTCGTGGCCAAGTTCCTGGGCCAGCAATTGCGCCACTGCGGCGGAACATTCCAACGCGGCTTTTGCGTCAAGCAACAGTGAACGCGTTCGGCGCGACAGAACATCTTCAAGCGTGCGAGCTTGCTCCATGCGGGCGGCCCAAGCAACTACAACCATGCTGTACGGAAGCCGCGCGTGTAACGGCGCGGCAAGATTTGGCTGCGCCTTCATCAACGCCACAAGCGCGTCGGCGTCGCTGCCGTAGCAGCGCAACCACTCTGGATGTTGCGCGAATGCGTTGGCAGTCTGCGAAGCGCCGTGCACAAGTAATTTTTCTGTTTGACATGGCGCGGATGCAAGCGCGCCCGATTTCACGGCGGCGTTGACTGCGTCTTGCGCCATCTTGCGATAGGTCGTCCACTTGCCGCCCATCACGCTGATCATTCCGCTGGCGCTGGTTTGTACAACATGTTCGCGGCTGACTTTTTTGCTGGCTCCACCATCGGTTCCACCGGTGTGCACCAATGGTCGCTGGCCCGCGAA
>CAIWNO010000225.1 GCA_903914045.1 uncultured bacterium
AGGATTACGCATGTTTTACTGCTGGTTTGCTGGCGTTGGCGCAGGCCACCCATGACCCGTGCTGGTTGGCGCGCGCCACAATGATTGCGCAAAGCGCGTGCGAGAAATTTTGGCGCCACGATTCGGGTTGGGTAGAGGCGTTCGCCAATGAGAGCGGCCGCATTCTGCCCATCGCTGGCATTGATGATGGCGCGGTTCCTTCGGGAGCGGGAGTGATCACGCAGTGCTTGGTCACGCTGGCGCAGTTGACAAAAAATACAATGTGGGCGCAGCGCGCCTTTGACGGACTGGACCGAGCCAGTGGCGCCATTGCGCAGAAGCCAACTTCCGCCGCGCGTTCCTTCATGGCGGCGCGCGAGTTGCGCACGTTGTTGCCAGGACAAGTGGCTGGCGGCTTGGCGTCTTCGCCTGTTGGCATGCAACTTGTCGCCATGAATCATTCCTTTGATGAATTTGAATTGCGCCTTGACATTGAAGCGGGCCACCATGTCGCGGCGCACGACAATGCAACGACTTCCGCAGGCAACGACGCAGTCAAGGCAAGTGACGCAGCAATTACAAACGACCATGCATCTGCAATCACCACGCCGGCGGCCAACATGTTTGCCGCGCTCATTGGCATGGATATTTCCGCGCGCGACAGCGGCGTTCAGTTGAAGTGTATTTTTCCAAAAGCCACAACTCGCGCTGATGATTCGCGCTGCTATGCGGGGCGTGTTGTGATTCAAGTGAGCGTGGTGGCGCCACGGCCCACGCCGCGCCCATTGCGGCTAAGTGTGCGCCTGCAGATTTGCACCGACAACGCATGCTTGGCGCCACAGGATCGCTTCATTGAAGGTTGATTCAAGCCAAATCACTCTCTTTTCTCAATTTCAAAAATCTCACCTGCCTGGCCACGACACAAGTAAATAAGTTGCGCATTGCTTTCATACTCCAAGGCGCCGTGAATCTCTTGAAACTTTCTATGCTCATCAACCATGAAACGAATCGCGCTTATTTCCACCGGCGGCACCATTGAAAAGACCTACCAGGAACTTGGCGGCACGCTGAAGAACCATGTCAGCGTGCTTGATGTCATGTTGACGCAACTTGAATTGCGCGGCGTTGAATCCGTGACGCGCGTGGCGCTGATGAACAAAGACAGTTTGGAAATGAGCGACGCCGACCACAACTTGATCGCCGCCGAAGTGGTCAAGCAATCTCAAAGCCATGATGGTGTGATCGTGGTCCACGGCACCGATCGCTTAGCCCAAAGTGGTGAGCGCACATTGGAGCGGTTGCTTGCCAGTGGCACGCCCATGAAGCCCGTGATTTTTACTGGAGCCATGCGTCCGTGGGAACTTCGCAAGACCGACGCCACGCAAAATCTCACCGAGGCGCTGCTTGCCGTGCAAATTGTTTCACCCGGCGTGTATGTGGTCATGCACAATCATGTTTTGCAATTTCCTGGCGTGACCAAAGACCTAGACACCATGACGTTTGTGAAAAAATCATAAATTCATTTTGAGGTGGAACAAGGTCGTTGCTTTTTTATTTAATTGGGCGCCCATCAGGTCCCATGCCAAGCGTAAATATGTCAAGCGTGTCGCGCCCCATGTTCGCACGCGCTTATGAAAATTTCTTTACACTTGTAGCACCTATGAGCACAACCTATCGAACCGCGCCCATTGAAACTAAGGGAATTCCTGCGGGAATTCCATATATCGTGGGCAACGAAGCCGCCGAGCGTTTCTCGTTCTATGGAATGAAGACCATTCTGGTGGTGTTCATGACGCAGTATTTGTTCTCCGCGCAAGGGCAGCCCAACTACATGACCGACACCCAGGCGCGCGAGTGGATGCATCTGTTTGTGGCAAGCGCGTATTTCTTTCCAGTCATTGGCGCAATCATTGCCGACGCGTTCCTGGGCAAGTACGTCACCATTCTGGCGCTGTCCATGGTGTATTGCGCGGGGCATTTGTGTTTGGCGCTGATCGATTTGCCTTCGGGCGCGCTTGCCGCAACACTGGATCCCAAAGGCTGGATGATCGCGGGCTTGGTGCTGATTGCGATTGGTTCGGGCGGAATCAAGCCTTGCGTTAGCGCGCATGTAGGTGATCAATTTGGACACACCAATAAACATCTCATAGAAAAAATATTTGGCTGGTTTTATTTTGCCATCAACTTTGGCTCGTTCTTCTCCACGCTGCTCACGCCGTGGCTGCTTAAAAATTACGGTGCGGGTTGGGCCTTTGGCGTGCCTGGAATTTTAATGGCGCTGGCCACCGTAGTGTTCTGGATGGGGCGCAATAAATTCACCCACATTCAGCCGCGCGGATTGCGATATTTCGGTGAGACCTTTGGCATGTCGGGATTGAAATCCATCTTCAAGTTGGTTCCGCTGTATTTGTTCGTGGCCATGTTTTGGTCGCTGTATGACCAAGGCGGATCCGCATGGGTTGAGCAAGCGCAGCAAATGAATTTGGATTTTATGGGCATCATTTGGCTGGAAAGCCAAGTGCAAGCCATCAATCCGCTGCTCATTCTTATTTACATTCCGCTGTTTGCGTATGTGATTTATCCGCTTGCGTCAAAGGTGATCAAGCTCACGCCGCTGCGAAAAATTCTGATTGGGTTCGCGCTTACGGTGGTCTCCTTCGCCATCACCGCCTACGCGCAAGGCTTGATTGAAAAAGAAGAAGCGCATTTTGACGAGACCATTCTTCCCATGGTGTTGCGCGGTGATGTTGATGTTGCCGCCACATGTAAGGTGATGCACGCCGAGGAGCAGAATTCCTGCGCGGTGCAATTGGAAGCCGCGCTCGCGCTGCCCGCGGACAAGAGTGGCGAGAATTCAAAGTATGCCGCCATGGCCAAGCCCATCATCAAGGCTGGCGTTGCGGTTATGAAAGATGGCAAAACGCAGCGCGCCAATTGGCCAACGGTGGGTTGGCAACTTCTGGCGTATGTGGTCATCACGGCGGCTGAAGTATTGGTGTCCATCACCTGTCTTGAGTTCAGTTACACGCAGGCGCCAACACAAATGAAGTCGCTCATCATGAGTTTCTATTTGTTGTCAGTGTCGTTGGGAAATTTATTCACCGCCGCCGTGAACCGTTTCACCATGGACGCCAGCGGAAATTCAACGCTGGTTGGAGCCAATTACTACTGGTTTTTCACAAAAATGATGATTGGCGCAACGGTGTTGTTCATCTTTGTTGTCGTGCTGTACAAGCCGCGTGAATATTTGCAGGATGATCCTAACGCCGCGCCATCTCATTGATGTGGCCAACATTGCGCCGCTACGAACATTGAGTATTGCGAAAGAATTGCATTGAGCGAAAATCCCCACCACGTCAATGCGCTGCAGCGTCTGATCTGGCTTCGTCGTCCGCCGCGAATTATTGTGGGCACCGATGCGTTTGTTCCCGCATGTGAAACGCATCTCATTGATGACACGTGGCGCGAATTGTGCCAGCGCAATCCCAAGCTCAGCGACGGTCCGGTGTTTCATGTTGTGGGAGTTCATCGCGACGGCCACGGCGGCGCCACCATTCATGTTGCGCGCACAACCTATCGCATGAACGCGGTGCGACTTGCGGGAATCAAGAGCGGCTTTGTGGGCCTTGGCACGCGCGCAGTCGCGCACTGGAATGGAAAATGTCTGGTGGGTTTACGCGCCGCCAATTGTGCCAGCTATCCCAATCAGTGGGAGTTCGCGCCCGCGGGCAGCGTTGAGCCAGATGAGGACGCCGCCGTTGGAATTGAGCGCGAATTGTTGGAGGAGTGTGGCGTGCAAGCCAAGAGCCGCGCCATTGCGCACGCTGTGTTCCTTGATCCAGTGGTTGCCACGTGGGAAATTGCGCATGAACTTGCCATGATGCAACCGCCCGACGCGCCGCCAAATTGGGAATATCAAAAACTTGAAATGGTTGACGCGGCGCATGTGCCAGAGCCCATGTCCGCGTGCACGCGGCAAATGCTTGAAATTGCGCGGCGAATTGCGGGAAATTCAGTTGCGCACGATACGCACTAAAAAGCACGCGCGAAGATTCAATACACATTCTTGCTTGCAATGTTGGTCAATGAAAATTGACATTCAAGTTCAGCGCGGCGCGGTTTCATCGGCCACCGCCACATGAAAATCCGTCAGCGGCATCGAGTTAACCCATCGCACAACGCCCAACTTGTTTGAAATAAGTTGGCTAGCGGTTCGTCTCATCACAATGGCGGCTTGCTCATTGAAGGTTGCATCCACGCTGCCCAACATTTCACCGGGACTCAGCAAATCCACAAAGTTCTTGGTCTTGGCGATCAGGGAAAGATTGCTTCCAGTCATGCGTAGTTCCATGTTGGATTCACCAGGCGTGCCACGCGGCCACGCAAATCCGCCGCCACCGTACATGCCAACCTCGCCCTTTGAAAATACAAGTAGACGAATGGAGACATTGGTGGTGGTGGGATCAAGCGGCGTGTACCCAGGACGCGGTTCCCACAGCAATTGAATGTTGATCACTTGACCGGTCAAGTCGCCGCCCGCGGCAAGTTCCTCGGGCGTGAAGTCGCTTAGAAAAAATGTGGTCTGCGCTGGCTCCACGGTGTACACGCATTGCTTGGGTTCAAATGGAAGCTTGATTGGATTGGGCGCCAAACCAGCGGTCACCAAACTTGTTCCTGCGGACCACGGCCACTGAAAGCTGTAACAGCCTTGAAGCACGCCCGCCATGATCACGGTGCTTGTAAGCACGAACACATTTCCAAAAGAATTTCGAAATGTGTTCGCGAATTTTATTTCTACATTTGTGCGTGGAGTTTTTTTCACAGTGGTTCTTCCGAAATTGGTGCGGCCACATCCTTGGGCGCAAGTAGCGGGGGCTTGATGGCCAATGTGCTAAAGATATTGCGTTGCGTGATCGCGCGCAGCGACACCGGGCTCAGGCGTGGTCCAGCCTCGTTTGCCCAACGATTTACAGTCAAAATGCTTTGCAACGCAGCGCTTGGCGTGTGAAATGGAAATCCGCTTCCCGGCAAAATTTGCTCCAGCACTCCAAGTGATTGCGCGTCGGCAAGCGCCGGCAACAAGCGCCAAGGTCGAGCCACCAACATGGAAGTTTCCGTGAACAGTTGCGGATGACGCGTCAACATGGCCAAGCATTCGTCGGTCCATGGCCAGCCGAATCCGCCGATGACAATTTTTAATTTTGGAAAATGTCGCGCCGGTTCATCCCACGCGCTTGGTCGACCAAAATCAATTGGCGCCGATCCAATGGACGCGCCCAATGGCAACGAGATCACGGGTCGACCTTCGGCTTCGCAGCGCTCCCACAATTTCATGGCTGTTGGATGCGATGGATGCATCCCTTGCGCCGCGGGAGAAACGCAAATTCCCTGCAAGTTGAAAGAGCGCGCGACGGCGAGTTGCTGACTCCAATCGGGCGCCAGTGGATCTATGCCCGCGAAACCAACAAGTCGAAATGGATCGCGCGCGACGGCCGCAGCGATGTCGGCGTGCGGAACGCACACGCC
>CAIWNO010000226.1 GCA_903914045.1 uncultured bacterium
AATACGCTGAAGAACTTACAACGCGTTCATTTGCGGGACCGCATTGGCCAGACCCGTTGTATCCCCATGTTGCAATCAGCCCGTTTGACTTTAAAGCCGCTGAAAAATTGCTTCCTCCAGCCACTTGTGTGCAGGCGCCCAGTGCGGCCTTGGTCCAAATTCCATATGGACCAGTATTTTCTCCAGAAACTCCGCATTGACCGTAAATATTATAACCCCATGCCACGACAATTCCATTTCGCTTGATAGCCAGCGTATGGTTTGCGCCCGCGGCAATCGTGGCGCACGGGCCAACGCTGTTGGTCTTTACCCAAAACGCGCCGTTGACACTGTTGGAATTACCGGGACGCCCACCAACTCGTTCCGTTGACGTTCCGCATTGACCCAGTGAGTTGTCACCCCACGCCACCACAATTCCAGAATTAGAAATGGCCGCCGTGTGGTTTGTTCCCGCGGCAACTTGCAAGCATGCGCCAAGATTTTTCGGAACGTTGCATTGACCTTGCGCATTCAGGCCCCAAGCAATAACGCCACCACTGTTTTGCAGCGCCACTGTTTGATTGCCGCCACCTGCCACTTGTAAGCATGGACCAAGATTTGCAGGCGCGCTGCATTGACCAAATCCGTTGTAGCCCCAACCCACCACGGTGTTCACGCCTTGGCCTAGCGCTGCGTTGGATACGAAAGACACAACCACAGCCGTCGCTTTCAATAAAAAGTGTTCCATCCAAGTTGTGCGTGTCAATGACATCTTGAATCAGTATGACTGCGACCGCCGCAAGAGGCAAGAAAAATCCGCAATTTCTAGGCGTTTCAACAGATGCAAGGGCTCTGTAACTCGTCAATGCCAACCGAACTGGTCACATTTGTCCAAGCAGTAGGCCAACGTCCGCGGAATCCAAGACGTCGTTCTGATCCATGTCGCCAATGCCAAGCACTGGCTCACTGTTGACCATATTCAACAAAATTTCCATGTCAGCAATGTCAATGATTCCGTTTAGGTCAAGATCACCGCGGCGCAATTGGCAAATGTCTGGCTCGCCATTGTGGTCAAGATCAATCGCTCCTGAAATGGTCAAGCCAATATCAGCGTTGTCAGCTTCATGGACATTGTCCGCGTTCACTTCAACATTCAACACAGTCGTGGTCGAATCTAAATTCATGGATTGCGCGGCGTCCGTGTTTGTCGCCGAGTTGGATGTCTCGGTTGCAGTGGTGGCAGGAGCAAGGTTGGATGCGTCATCGCAATCGCCAAAGACATCCGCATGCTCACTGATTGTTTGCAGATACAACGCAATGCCCATCACTGGACCAGTGTCATCACTTGTGGTGGTTGTTTGAGCATTTTCCGAGCCATTTCCTGCACCATTTCCACCTGTCGCAATATCACGGCCATCATTGCCACCCGTCTTCTGCCCTTCGGGACCATGTCCATCATCGGTAAATGCCGAAGCGCGGTAACCCTCCGCCTTCAGACTCAGCGCGCTTGTGGCCACAGTTGTTGTTGCTCTGACGGTGTAGTAATAAATTTTATTCGCCAGCGCCGTGGTGTCGTTGTAGATCACAGCGGTGTTGCCAACAGTTGTGCCGATGGCGGTAGTAGCACCATTACGGAAAATGCTGTACCCACTTGCGCCAGTCGTCGCGAGCCACGTCACTTGAATTTTTGTTGTGTACGTTCCTTTGCTTGCGGCCACGCCAGTTGGCGCGCTTAGATTTCGGTAGCCAGTGTTGCCCGCACTTGCCGCGCTTGTGGCGACAGTGGTGGTGGCTTTCACCGTGTAGATGTATTGCACGCCTGGCGTTGCCCCAGTATCCGCAAACGTTAGAACTGCGCCCACCGTTCCAGCAAGCGTTGCATTGCGGGAAATTTCGTAACCAGTCGCGCCAGTCACAGTGGCCCAAGTCACAGTGACTTGAACAGTTGAAGTTCCATCAGTCGCCTGCACGCCAGTTGGTGCATTAATGTTTCGATAGCCGTCGGCGCCAGCGCTGGCAACACTAGTGCTGATTGGACTTGTTGCTACAAGGGTGTAGGTATAAAGCGTTCCAACTACCGCGGTTTTATCCGCATAGGTAAGAACATTTCCAAGCGTTGCAATTAGTGTTGGATCACCGCCCCCACTGGCGCGAAATACTTGATACCCCTTGGCGCTGGTCGAAGCGCCCCATGCCACAGTCACTTGCGTTGTTGAAGTTCCATTGCTCGCGGTCACCGGCGTTGGCGCTGCAAGGGCGCGAAAGCCGGTGGTTGGCACGCTTGCGGCGCTCACATTGCCGGCGGAAGTGGATTTAACCGTGTACGTGTAGACAGTCGCAGGGACTGCGGTTGTGTCATCAAAAGTGAGCGCGGCTGTCGTGCCAATCTCGGTCGGCGTGGCGCTTCCAATGGCGCGCAATATTGCATATCCAGTCGCGCCAGCAGCGGCGTCCCATGTCACGGTGACTTGCACGCTAGAAGTTCCATCACTTGCGGCAACATTGGCGGGAGCCGCAATTGTTGAATAGCCAGTCGCGCCATCGCTAAGCGCGCTTGGGCCGCCGGCGGTATTCGCGGTCACGGTATAGGTGTAGACAACACTAGGAACAGCGGTGGTGTCGTCGTAAGTGGTCTTAACGGTGCCAGTAGGCGCCGTAATATTCACGCCATCGCGATACACGCTGTATCCCGTCGCGCCAACAACCGCGTTCCATTTCACCACAACTTTATTTGCAAATGTGCCTTGACTTGCGTTGACGCCAGTGGGGGCATCCACATTGCGCCAGCCTGAAGCACTGGGTCCAAATGCACCCGCACCAGTGCTTGTGATAACTTTGACTGCGTATGAATACCAAATGCCACGCGACGCCGACGTGTCGTTATAAGATGTTGCGGTATTTCCCTTGGTTGAAGCGAGCACATTGAGCGCGGTATTGCTTCCATTTGTGTTGGTAGTGCTGCGGAATATTTGATAGCCGGTAGCGCCGGCAACGACAGGCCAAGTGATTTGCACCGCAGTTGTTGAAGTGCCTAAAGACGCGGTTGCGGCTGGGGCTAAAATAGTAAAAGTGAATACAGAGAAACTTGAAGTAATAAATCCGTCGCTTGTACGTACATAGATTATTGAAGTACCACTGGGGCTTGGCTTGGGAGTTACACATTCTATTTGTACAGCCGATTGAGCTTTAATGGTCGCTGGAAGGGCATCATCAAATTTTTGTTGCAAAGTTCCTGTTGCACTAGCAGAACCAAATCGGACCGACTCAACATTGTGTAATGGTGGACCGCCAGTAAATCCACGTCCATTGATTAAGACAGTTTGTCCACCAGATGCAGATCCAGAACTTGGGCTGAATCCATCCAAAAAACATGTGACATATTCGAAACAGGATGGTCTAGTAAGAGAGGTAACGCTACCGCCTGAAAAATTAAGCGTGATATTGACAAAGCCGGTAATCAAGGAGGTAGGCGTGGTAGCGGTGACAGTTTGTGCGTTGACCACAACAACGTCGGTAGCCTGAAATCCACCAACAAGCACGCCGCTTGTTAGTAACAGATTGGTACCAGTGATAGTGATAGGTGTTCCGCCAGTTGTTAAGCCTCTAAGCGGGCTGTTTCCAGAAATGGTTGGAACTGGGAAAAAATAAGTAAATCCGCTGGAAAAGGTGTATTGGCCTGCCGTTGTAGAAACCGTAACATTAACCGCGCCTGCAATAAGTGAAGGGGGAGTTCGCGCGGTCAGACTTGTTGCAGAGTTGCAAATAATATTTGTCGCAGATGCGCCCCCAATGGTCAATCCAGTATTTCCTGGGACGAAGTTAGTTCCGGTCACTAAAATAGAAGTTCCCCCAACAGTCGATCCAGAATTTGGAGAGATTATGGTGATAGTTGGTGATTGGGCAAAGGCAGAGGTCGAAGTAAGTGAGACAAAGGCGACTGCGAGAATCACTAAAAGCTGAAACAGATTCTTGCGGGGCAACGTTCCTGTGTGGGTCATGATTCGCAGTTCCTTGACTAAATAGATTCGTTCACAACGAAAAGTGGGGGTGGTTGGGTCAGTGAAATTGAACG
>CAIWNO010000227.1 GCA_903914045.1 uncultured bacterium
GCGCGCGATGAACGCGACGCAACCATGAACGCGTTTCGCGCAGGCACCGTGCAGGCGTTGGTGGCGACGATTGTGATTGAAGTTGGCGTGGATGTTTCAAACGCCAGCGTCATGGTGGTCGAACATGCTGATCGATTTGGCTTGGCGCAATTGCATCAACTTCGTGGGCGCGTTGGCCGCGGCAGCACGCAAAGTTTGTGCGTGTTTCTTGGTCAGTCAACCACAGAAGATGGCAAGCAACGATTGGAGGCGATCGGCAACACCGACGATGGATTTGTGATCGCGGAAACTGATTTGCGTATTCGCGGCCCTGGCGAAGTTTTTGGCAGCCGCCAATCTGGATTGCCGCCATTTCAAATTGCCAACTTGGCGACCGACGGCGAACTGTTGCGTGTGGCCCGTGAGGACGCGCATGCGTGGATTGAAAAAGATCCAGAACTTTGCGCGCCTAGCGTTGCAGCGCTGAAACACAAATTATGGCTCACCTATGGACAAGCGCTTGGCCTGGGCGATGTCGGTTAAGCACGCATCTAAAATGACTTCTGGCATGACATGCAAAATGAAATCTACAAATGACAATTAAGACATTTCATCCGCAATACAAATGTACGGCGCAATATTTCTATTTGAACTTGCTCCGTAGATGTGAATCAGATGCATTGTCTGCGCTACTATGACCCCAATGAGCCATGCCCTGCAACTTGCCAATGTGACTTTTGACTATGGCGAAGATTTTTCGCTCACCATTGCAGAACTCAGCCTAAACAAAGGCGAAATGGCCCTTATTTCTGGCGGCTCTGGTTCAGGAAAAAGCACATTACTGTGGCTGATCGCTGGCTTACTTCGCGCCACAAGTGGTTCCATTTCTGTGGCGGGCGAACGCATGGATGGCGTCAGTGAAAGCGCCGCCGACCGAATTCGCGCGCGTCATATTGGGCTTGTATTTCAAACGCATCACTTGCTTCCAGAATTCAGTGCACAGGACAACGTTTCATTGGCGTTGATGGCCGCGGGCGAACCAGAAAAAACGCATGCTGCACGCGCGCGCGAACTGTTGAACAAGCTTGGCATTGAACGCGTGCATGTTCCAGTTGCAAATTTAAGCGTGGGCCAACAACAACGCGTGGCCGTGGCGCGCGCCATTGTGTGCAAGCCAACAATTGTTCTGGCCGATGAACCAACCGCAAGCCTAGATGAAATGAACGCAAGCCAAGCCATGGACTTAATTCAACAAGCGTGCCGTGAGGCTGGCGCCGCCCTGTTGTGCGCTAGCCATGACCGCGCCATGCAGTCACGCTTTGAACGAGTGATCCAAGTTGATTCATTCGTCTCCACCAAGCGCGCATCAACAAAATCCGGAGCGCGCGCATGAATGACATTTCAATCGCATGTTCGCACAATTTGCTCGGAGCTCGCGCATGAATGACATTTCAATTGTCGTGAAAAGTTTGCGCTCGCGCCGACTCAGCACCATTATCACCGCCGCAAGCGTTGCGGTTGCCACGGCGTTGCTGCTCACCATGCTTTCGCTGCGCACCGCAAGTTTTGAGGCATTTCAGCGGGGAACGGGCACAACGCACTTGCTTGTCAGCGCGGACTCCAGCCCGCTGACCGCGGTACTCAACGGCGTGTTCTACGCCAACGCGCCAAGCAATCCAATTGCGTGGAAAAAGTTTCAAGATATTAAAAATGCATTTCCATATGACTGGGCCGTGCCCACTCAACAAGGTGATTCATTCCGCGGCTTTCCAGTGGCCGCGGTCGGACCAGAATTTTTCACGCGCTTTGAGCCCGTGCGTGGCGAGCCATGGAAACTTGTTGCGGGACAATTTCCTTCCACACTATTTGAAGTCTGCCTTGGATCAACTGTGGCGGCGGACACAGGCTTGGGCATTGGCCAAAAAATTGTTTTAACCCACGGCACTGGCGCAAGCCGCGACTCGCATGAGCATGATGAATTTCCATTTGTGATTGTTGGCATTTTGCAACCCAGTGGATCAGCGCATGACCGTGTTGTGTTCACCGATCTTGAAAGCAGTTGGATTCTGCATGCGCAAGAGCGCCGCGAACGCGCTGGCATTGAAGGCGTGGCCACCGTGGCGGACTTGACCGATGACGACCGCAAAATCACTGGTATTTTGCTGCGTTTACCCACCAGACCAGGCCGCGACGCCAGCGCCGCCATTCAACAACAATTCGACGCGTTGCGCCGCGACACTGGCATTGTGGTGGCGCAACCGGCGCAACAAATTGATCGTCTGCGTTCCATCATTGGCAATGTCGACGAATTGTTCATTGCTCTTGGTGTTGCAGTGCTGCTGTCTAGCGGCATTTCTATTTTGCTTTCCATGCACAACTCCATGTCAGAGCGGCGCAAACAAATCGCGCTGTTGCGCGCGCTTGGCGTGGCACGCATGCGCATCACGGGAATGATTTTAACGGAGGCCACGCTGATTGGATTTGCCGGCGCCATTGGCGGCTGCGCGTTGAGTTTGATTGGCAACGCTGTCGCTTCCGGCGCGCTCAAGGCGCGCATTGGTCTTGTTGTGGATCCCACGCTTGATCCACGCAGCACCGTCATTATTGTCGCGGGCGCGATTGTGTTGTCGGCGCTTGCAGGCGTGTTGCCCGCGATCACCGCGTACCGAACTTCTGTGGCGGACAATTTAAGGCCGGAGGCGTAATGAAAATAGTCTGGAGCCTATTGCTGTTGGTGTGTTTAGCTGGATTTGCCGCTGTTTTTTGGCCAGTTTCAAATAGCCCATCCAAAGACGTTGATGACTTTGCAAATGCGAAACCGACGCGATCTGTTGCGCCACTTGCGTCATCAACCAACTCCTCAGCCGCAAGCAATAACGCAAACAAGTCCACCACTACTGCGGTCGTCACGCCAATCGCATCAAACACCAACGCTGCAACTGCAAATACTTCCGCCATAAATAATGCCAATAATTCCAGCGCCACGACTTCAACTGCAAGCGCCGTCGCTACCACCAAGAGCGCGCCCACCACTGAAAGCGTCGCCACAAAAACTACAACCCCTATCGCGCCCGTCGCCAACAAAGCAACATCACCAACTGTTGTCATTTCGCCCGACTCGCTTAAAGATGGACTTGACCGCAAACTTGGGACCGCGGTGATTGTGCCTGGCAACATTCTCAAGCAAGCCGACGGCTCCATACTTGCCGACAATAAATATCTCATCACGGGCGCGGGCACATTTGAAAATCCATATCGCGTGACATGGGAGTGCTTGACCAGCGCTTCGCAAACATACATTCCACGACTGCAACAAAATAATATTCCGCAGCGCGTGGCCATGCTTGACGGTAAGTGGATTCGCATTGAGGGCTACATGGCTTTTCCATTAATGCTGCAGGAAAGCAGCGAAATTCTAGCCATGCTAAATCAATGGGATGGCTGCTGCATTGGCGTTCCACCAACACCCTATGACGCGATTGAAGTGAAGTTAAGCGTCCCCGTGAAACCAGGACGCCGTCACACGTACAACTTTGGAACGGTCACGGGCAAGTTCAAGGTTGATCCATACTTGGTAGAGAATTGGCTTGTGGGCCTGTACCAACTGGAGTCGGCGTCGCTTCAGTCGGATATGTGAATGAAGTTTTTGCGCTTGCACCCGCGTTGAAATTTTATTTTCACAAAGTGCATCACGTCATTTACAATCTACGCCTTCATGTTGCGTAGATCATCCACGTGCGCAACGCATGCTTGATCAAAACCGTTTATGAACCGCGCGACCTTCTGGCGCGGCGATTCCCAAGAGCAATCGAATGGTTCGCAAATCTTCCGGCACAGTCACCTTCAGATTGCGCAACTCGCCATCCACAACCAACACTTTTGTTCCCATTCGCTCCACCAATGACGCGTCGTCAGTCACGCCACTAAGATCAGTTTGCGCATAGGCGCGGCGCAACACATCCGCCTTGAACACCTGCGGCGTTTGCACCGCGACCAGGTTGCGCCGATCCACAGTTGCCTGCACAAATCGGCCTTTTGCCTTGGACAAATCCGCATCTTCGCCCAAAATGGAATCGGCGATGGAATCCTCTTGCTGCGCCTCCACGCTCTCCTCACTCACGCGCTTGAGCGTGTCGGCCACATTCAGCGCGGGAATAACAGCGTCATGCAACTTGGCCGCTTCAAACACGCGCGAGATCAAGTCATCGCTGGTGGCAGGTCGCGCCGCATCATGCACGGCAATGTGCGTGGCGTCGGCGGGCACTGCCTTGAGCGCGTTACGAATTGTTTCCCAACGATCGATGGTTCCGCCAGGGACAATGGTGACGCCGTGGAAACTTAACTGCGCGCCAAAGCGATCGCGGAACTCCGTCATATTTTCTGGAGGCGCCGCGACAATGATGGAGCGAACCTCATCGCGCTTGGTGAATAATTCAACGCTGCGCAACAGCAAAGGACGACCGCCCAAATCTTGGCCAAGTTTGTCGCTGCCAAAGCGCGTGCTATTTCCGGCGGCGGCAAGTATGAGCGATACTGAAAATGATTCCATGGTTCACCTAAATAATTTAGAAAGACTGAAAGACCCACAAGCTTGCGACATAGGATTTCACAAATCCAAGTGCGCATTGCAATTTTGTACGCGAGTGATGAAAGTTGAATTGAAACTCTCTCACGCGGGCGGACTTTCAAAATGTGGCATATACAGCAGCACATTCTGCTGATTTCCGTATTCGCGAATTTCCGGGCCATCAAATCCTGCGATCGTTGGCGGCGGATCTGACACCTTAGGTAACCGGATGACAAGAAATCCCTTGCCTAGAAAAAGTGAGCGTGTGCGCGCCGCTTGGTCAAGAACTTCTTTCAACCCTTCCTCGGTTTCCACCAATGCAAATGGCGGATCCATTAGCACCACATTCACCTCTGGTTGCGCCGCCATAATCGCGGCTTCACCAAGCGCGTCGGCTTGCACAGCGATGGCGCGTTCACCGCAACCCAACGATTCAATATTGTCGCGCAGCAGCGCAAATATTTTTCTATCCTTCTCCACCATGAACACCTTGATAGCGCCGCGGCTGACCGCCTCTAGTCCAAGCGTGCCCACACCCGCAAATAAATCAAGCACGCGCGCGCCTTCAAACCAACCACGCAACACATTAAACAAACCTTCCTTGGTGCGACTGCCCATTGGACGCGTGATGGCGTCATCTGTGGGAGTCTTCAGAATGCGTGATTTAAATTCGCCGGCAAGCACATGGAGCATTGCGTAATGTTAGTGTGTCTTGGGAATATGCCCGCGCTAATCTGCCGCCTTCAGATGTTTGCCGATTGACTCGATTCAACATGCCCGACCTTGCAACAACACTTCCCCGTTCTTTAGTGGCGCAAAGCCGCGTGTTGCGTCTTGGTTCTGCCAACACTCCAGCGCTGCTGATTCACCCGCGCTTTGATAAACAAGCCGAAAAACCGCTAGAACCCGCGCCTTTTTTGCTGTGGCTGCATGGGCGAACCGCGCAAAAAGAATTGGACAGCGGCCGCTATTTGCGATTGTCGCGCGCAGGCATTGCAACAGTTGCGCTTGATTTGCCCGCGCACGGAGAACGCGCCGTTGCACAAAAGCAAACTTCCCAATTCTCGTTGGAAGTGATCGAAGAGTTGCTGGGTGAAATTCCTGGCGTGCTTGACGCGCTGAAACAATTTCCAGAATTTGATCTTTCGCGCTGCGCCATTGGTGGATTTAGTTTGGGTGGCATGACCGCGCTTGCCGCGCTGTGCCAACCGCACGCATTTTCCGCAGCTCTTATAGAAGCCACAAGCGGCGACTGGAGCCAGATGGAATCCGCGCAACATGATCCGGTTCGTGCGGCGCGTTTGGAACCGCTTCAACATGTGGATTCATGGAAACCAATTCCATTGATGGCGCTGCACGCCAGCGAGGACGAAATGGTTCCAGTGGCACAGCAGCGCGCGTTCATAGAAAAGATTCGCGCGCAAACTCCAGCCAACATTCCAGTTGTGTGGGAAGAATTTGCACACACGGGCGCATTGAAGGAGCACATTGGATTTGGGCTGTTCGCCGCGCACGCCAAAACAATCGGCACGCAATTCTTGGTGGAACATTTGGCGCCAAGCAAAAGAGCGTAACTATTTCGCCGCAGCGAATTGGTAGACGCACAGGCGGGCGTGACTCTGCCTGTAATAAAACACACTGCGGACACACACAACTCGCGGCATTGCCAATCTTGCGCCCCTGCAATTCATCAATGAATTTGCCTGTGAATCACTGCGACACAGTTTCAGCGCCAAGCATTTGCGTGGTGGCGATTCGTCTATACACATCGCAGCGGGCCAACAACTCCGTGTGCGTTCCAGTGTCCACCACTCGGCCAAAATCCATAACCACAATTCGATCGGCGGCAAGAACCGTACTTAATCGATGCGCGATAACAATCACGGTGCGACCAACTCCAAACTCCGCGATGGCGTTGTTGATCTGCTCCTCGCTTTCAGCGTCAACTTGGCTGGTGGCCTCGTCCATTAATAAAATGGCGGGGTCGCGCAGAATGGCGCGCGCAATAGCCAATCGCTGACGTTGACCACCAGACAAACTGGCGCCCTGCTCGCTTACTTGACCATCAAGTCCGCCCGGAATGTTGCAAATAAAATCCCAGGCATGCGCGCGCTTGGCGGCCATCTCAACATCGGCTCGCGTGGCTTTGCGATAGCCAAGTCGAATATTTTCATAAATCGTTCCTTGAATCAAAACAGATTCCTGCGTGACCAAACCAATTTGTCTGCGCAAACTTTTCAGTTGGATCTGATCAATGTCCATGTCGTCAATTAAAATGCGGCCTGCGGTTGGCTTGAGCAAGCGCGGCAACATGGCCAACATGGTGGTCTTTCCGCAACCGTTGGAACCCACAATGGCAATCTTTTCGCCGTGTTCCACTGAGAAAGAAACGCCAGCCAGCGCATGTTGCGTGGCACCCGCATAGGTGAAATCAACGCCCTCAACCTTTATGGAATGCGCATGCCGCTTCAGTTGCGGCTTGCTCTGCTCCAGTTTGTCCTCGCGCGGCATCTTCAACAAACTGCGCAAGCGCGAGGCGGGCGCGGCGGTGGCTTGAAACTCATTGATGAATCCAGTCAACGGCTTCAAACTGCTGGCGCCAACGGCGAGCGCGCCGAGTGACATAAGAAAATTCTCGAATGCCAATTCACCGTTGAGAATATTTTTAGCCGCGATCAGCGCCAAACCCGCCACAACAAATATGGCGAGCATTTCAATTAGAGGTCCTGACAACGCGCGTGATTTACGCACGCGCAAATTCTGGCGCAACACCTTGTGATTGAAGAATGCGAAACGGCGAATGGATTCCAACTCCGCCGTGGAGCCTTTCATGGTGCGCAAACCTTGCATGGATTCTTGCGTGGTGCGCAACAGCGATTCCTGCGCCTCCAAAGCTCCGCGCGTTCCCTTGCGAATTGATTTTCCAGTTTTTCGCAGCACAATGGCAAGCATTGGCCCCACGGTGCATGAAACAAACACCAAGCGCCAATCAAAATAAATCGCCGCGCCAAATGCGGCCGCGCCCTTTGTGACCTGCGAGATTGTTTTGCTGGTTAACGCTTCAAATCCGCTATTGAGCGAAGAAACATCATTGTTAATTCGGCTAGTGAATTCCGCGGGACCCTGCCTGGTGACAATGGATAGCGGCAAGTGAATCACATGTCTAAAAACTTCCAGTCGAATTTTGGCCGTGGTGCGCGCGCATAAACCCATGGAGACAAGTTGGTGAATAAAATTTGCCGTGGCGCCAAACACGGTCAAAGCGCACAAGCCCGCAAGAATGCAAATGACACCGCCGTATGGGTCCGCAGGCAACGCGTTCACAAACAATTCGGGCGCCTGAATCCATTCGCCCTTGGCGTTGAAGTTGCGCACGATTTGTTGAAGCGAAGTTCCGTCCTTTAAAATAAGTTGCAACAAAGGACCAAGGCTGAGCAAGCCCGCGCCCATTCCGCCTGCGCTGACGAACGCCCCAATGAGCGCAATGATGGCCTCGTGTCTTGGCCGCAGCAGTCCGCGCGCGAACCACCAAAAATCTCTCATACCGCCTTTGTCTTCTATCGCAGAGTCAACCATCAACGCTCCCTTCAATCCCTGACAATAACCGATGCCAGTCATTCCAGAATGATGGCCAACTTTTTTCAACGCAGCCTGGATCGCTGATGGAAATACCGCCACGCAATGCGCCTGCCACGGCGGCACTCATGGCGATGCGGTGGTCGGCGTGTGGATTGACCACTATTTCAGCGGGAATTGACTGCGAATTTGTGTCGGCGCGGGTGTTGGAATTCTCATTGACCACGGAAGTCAAATTTGTATTTGTCGTTGTATCAAGCGGTGCTTTCAAACCCCCAACTGAATTCGTATTGGATTTATCACGCGATATTTCCTTAGCGTGCGTCAATCGCCCATCAATTCGAATCCAATCAGCGCCGCATTCAACCGTAGCTCCAATGGCGCGCAGCCACTGGCTCATGGCTTCAATACGGTCGCTCTCTTTTCCCGCAAGCGTGGCCAGCCCTTTAATTTTAACAGGCTCATTTGCAAACGCCGCAGCAGCCATGACCGCCAAACTTCCATCGGGCCAGCGTGATGCATCTAGCACCGCGCCTGTGAGCGGTTTGCCAAATGCAATCGCCGCGCACTTGTCGCTGGAAAAATCACGCGCGCCCAATTGAATCAACGCATCAAACACCGCCATGTCCGGCTGATGCGATGCGCGCGGCAAATTGGCAAATGTAATTTCGCTACCTGGCACAATGGCCGCAAGCGCCATGGCGTAAGCGGCGCTTGACGCGTCGGGCTCAACGGTGACATGAAATTTTTGAAGGCGCGTGGGCGGAATATAAATTGTGCCCTGCTCAGAATTCCACACCACATCAACGCCAACCTGACGCAAGCAATCAACTGTCAAATCAATGTAGGAAACGCTGGGTTGCGCGCCTTCAAATCGCACTTGCATGCCACGCTTCAACCATGGCGCAATTAAAAGCAGCGCCGAAATAAATTGACTGCTGGCAAGCGCTGCAACGCTGCACGAGCCACCGTTGCGAAAAAGTTGCGTGGGCGTAATGCGCAGCGGAAGTTGCGTGTCAGCCACACGCGAAATATCAGCGCCAAGAGAATTCAAC
>CAIWNO010000228.1 GCA_903914045.1 uncultured bacterium
TGCCCGCAGTCGCGGTGTCGCCTGGCGCGCCAATCGTGAACAGCGTTGAAGAGCCATCAAAGTTGTCGGCAATTAAAGTTGCCGAGGAAATTGCTGCAGTTGCCACATAGGCCGCTGTTGCTCCACCCGCAGGCAAGGTCACAGGTGTTCCACCTGTTGATGTGGCTTGTATATAGAACTGCACTGAAGTGTTGCAATTAAACGTTGGGAAGGTGGCAAGATAATTATTGCCGCCGGTTGAACTCAACAGAACAGAACTAAATGTTGAAGCAGTGCTTTCCTTGTAGAACAACTTTTGACTACCAGCCGCAACCGCGCCAGTGACAGGCGTAATGGTGACGGCCATCGTTGTTCCACCAAGTGGCAGAACCGTTGTTGGCGCGCCGTTTGGAGCGGTAATTGTGAAGAGACTCAACGCAGGCGCCGTTAATCCGTGGGCATTAAATGCCGCGGCAATGGCGTAATAGTTTGGTGAACCGTCACCCAAGTTACCGTTGTTGTCATCAAGCGTGAGATAATCAATGGTGATGTCATTCTCAATTGTTGAAGATCCAGCATGCAGCAGCATTGCGTTCACGGCCAAGCTTTGAATGCGAACGCGGTAATCGCTTGGATATGTTCCAGCGAAGGAATTGCGAAGATCCCACACGCAACCAGAAATCAATTGGCCGCAAGAGTGGATTTCGCTTCCGCAACTGGAGCAACCAGTCGATGAATAAGTGCATGTGTTGCTAGCTGTACGAATACCAGTTGAGCAGGATTGGAAACCGTAGCCAAGAATTGGCGAGTCAGTGATCATGACGCCCATGACGTCGCCCATGCCTTCGCCGTATTGATTTTGTCCGCTACCAGCGCAACTCACAAGGTGATGTCCATATTCATGGCAAACCACATCGCCATAGCCAGTGTTGGAGCAACCACCACCAGACAGGTAGAAATTAATGTTGCCGTCGTAATAGGCGTTGCAAGTTCCACTGACATTTGGACGGATAATGAAACCTGTTTGCGTTTTCACTGTTGGGAAATTTGGATTGGCAAGCAAGCAAACGTCGCGGGTTCTATTAGCCATTTCATAAGAATTGGTTTGGGCAGTTGTGATGGCTGCGTTGGCCGCACTTGGATTGAAAAGGAAGGTTCCAGCGCCGCCATCAGCGATGGTTTGCGAAATGACGGTGTTGAGAGTTCCTGAACCAGGGGTAACCGTGAAGTATTTTCCAGACATCGTGGGCGCAACAACCACGGAGGCTGTTCCTGAATAGGTGTATGAAAGAGCGCCGTTTACATCTGTGTAAAGAGTTGTTGCACCAATGACAACCTTGGCATAGGGCATGGCGCGGGTTGTTTCAACGCCACAGGTGTCGGCTTTGAAATCTGAAGTGACATATTCGTTCACTTGCACATTTACGCTGCCATGATAAATCAAACTTTCTTGATAGAGAATGTTGCCGTTGGAGGCGTCGACCACGAACAACATCTTTTGATAACTGTCGGTCCCTTCGCCGCCGGTCACTTTGAATTCAACAGCAAGTTTGGAGGCTTGAACATCTTCATCAAGGCCGGACCAAATCACATAGCGCGGCGATGACATTTCTGGTGGTGAACTAAATTGGCTTATGGCTTGCCCACTGATCGCGCCAAGATTGATAGATGAAGGATCAATGTCCGTGCCTTCAAGACGGGCTTCCATGTTGCCAATGTCGCGCAACGTTCCGCCGCCAAGAACCATTGGGAAATTGTCCTCGTTGCGAACAAGGCCCCAACCGTAGGAGCGGAAAACTGGAACGCCTTTGGCTTGTTGGCGGAAATACGCGACGGTGAATTTGGTGTTCTCGCCATCATCGTCGGCAACAAGTGGCTGCGTGTGCGCGCCATCTTCTGTTGGACCAACTTTTTCAAGTTGCGAGTAAGGCACCTTCCAAAGCATGGACCACTTGTGCATGAACTTGTCGGCGCTGTCGCTTGGTGAATTTCCAGTTGAGAAAGTTGTTCCGTACACGCGACGAAGCACGCCCTTGATGTCATGCAGACCACCGGTTGGGAAACTTTGCGCAAACGTGTCACGAATAGTTTTGTCTGGGTCAACCACGCCGCCAGTTGTCTGGGTGTTGATTCCAGTATTGGCGCCGTTGGTCGCTGAAAGCGCAAGGCCAGATTTTGCATCCACTGCAAATGCAACCGAAGCCAAGGCAAGGACCATTGAACTGATAACAGACAATTTGATTGAAATCATTTTCATGAACTTTCTTTAGATAGGAGTCTTTATGGGGACAGGCATGTGGCTAGAAATTCAACAACAGTCAGTACCCGGACACTTTGGTTATTAATGCCACGCATTGGCTTGTGAGGCAAGGGGAAAGTTAGAAATACCTTGATTTTGCTCAATAATTTTCAAGGACATTGGGCTGAAAAAGTGCGTACGGGTGGGCTTACCCTATTCTGCAAGTTGCTTGCGGCTTTCATACTGTGTGAAGGCCGATGTGTGAAAAACTTTCAAATGCATGTATATGATCGAATTTGAGCCAAAATAGTGACA
>CAIWNO010000229.1 GCA_903914045.1 uncultured bacterium
GCCCCGCTTGTTGAGTACGGATTTCAAGTTGAAATGGTCACGGATGTTCAACGCGCTGGTATTCGATGCGTTGAGCAAGTGGTGGACGCCGTGGTGGTTGAACTTTCCCAGCAGAGCGATGAAATCTCCAAGGCCATTCACCTGCTACGAACGGTCTCGCGCTACACCAAAATTGTGCTGCTTTGCGAATCACCCCAGGATGTTCCACCAACGCTTGCGGAGTATGACAATGTACAAAGCGTGGTGTCAGATGTCGCCCCAAAAGATTTCATGCACATTATGCGAACCGCGGTTCGAGTGGCGCGGTTAAGTCGCGAGCGCGACGAAAGAATTCACACTCTCAAATCATTGGCGACGCAAGTCAGCGATCCACAACAGTCAACGAGTGATATTGAAAAATTGTTGCGCATTTTGCAGTCGCATAATCCTAGGACGCCATTTCCAAAATTAAAGTTGCCAGAAATTGAAACACTGAACGAAGTGTTGGCTCGGTCGCTTGATCCATTAACCGCCTCGCGTGCGGCGGTGGACTTTATTGAACGGTGCTTGCCTGGAGCCATGATTGTTTCCTGGTTGGTTGGATCAAATTCTAAAACAGGATTGGCCGCCTGCGCGGGCAACGGCGGATGCAACGCAATTCTGTGCGCCCGATTATTAAGCGATATTGAAACCCTGCAATTACCACGTGTTTTGCAGGGAAAACAACCTTGTGTGGTGGAGGATGTCCGTCAATTTGTGGGCGGCGACGAATATGAAACGTTCGCTGGTCGTTGGGCCATGCTGGCGCCATGCCGCGCCAATGACGAATGTTTCGCCGGCATTCTGATTGTGGGTCCAGCTGGAAGTCGACCAACCCAAGCGGAGCAGGGACTTGGCGATGTGTGCGGGGCTTTGGCGTCCCAACTTGCATTTGACGCGCGCATTCACCGCCGTATTTTCCCGGCATGGCCACACGACGCGTCCGATGATGAACCAGATTTATTTGGTTGAGTTCGATGGATTCAAACGCGCGAGTGAAGTGCGGCCCGCGTAGACGCGCTCGCCTTCGCGCACTAAAATCACGGCTTGCTCAGGTTGGGGCAGAATAAGTTCAGTGGTTGAGCCAAACTGAATCATTCCATAGCGCTGGCCTTGAAGCAATAGGTCTCCCAATTTCACACGACACACAATTCGCCTGGCGATGGCGCCAGAAATTTGTCGGATTCCATAGTTGCGGCCATCATCCAATCGAAGCGTCAGTAAAACATTTTCGTTCACGCGAGCTCCAGCTGACGCGCGCGCATCAAGATAGCGGCCAGGCTGATGGCGAAGTCCAATGACGGTGGCATTTTGGGCCGCTCGATTGATGTGCACATTCAGCACGCTTAGAAAAATTCGAATGACAAGGGCGGGACCATTGGTCGCTTCATGATGCGCCACTCGAACTATGGCGCTGACGGTTCCGTCGGCTGGGCTTATGAAATCAGCTGGATTGCTTGACGTGGGTCTACGTGGCGGATCTCGAAAAAACGCCGCAAAACACAGCCAAAGCACCAGAAGGAACCCGGCGGGAATCCACCACACCGGCTCGCCTTTGTCAGCCAGCCA
>CAIWNO010000230.1 GCA_903914045.1 uncultured bacterium
GCGTTTATGTATGTTGGAACTCTCGATGACGCCCGCAAGAAGGCGGAGAAGATGGCTGCGGCGGTTTGATGTAAGTCTTTTAATTTAGGATATTTAAGTTTCAAATCGAAAGCCGATCCGTTTAACTGGATCGGCTTTCGTTGTTTTATGTCTGTTTTATCAGTCAAAATTGAATTGCTGGCCTGTCCATAATTTTTGATTTTAGAAAAAAAAAAAAAATAGAATATTCTTTGATACAAAACTCTTCGAAATACTCGTTCACTTGTTCACGGGGGAAGGTTTCTGTTGCGAGTACCCCAAAGACGCCCTCTCAATTTTGAAATTTAGTTGTGAAAAAAAATTTACCTACAAAAAATAAATCAATTGATTCGGGACGCGGTTCATCCGCCTCTAAAGTCGGCAGCACATCAAACGGCCATTCCATCAAGGCGAGCAATGGTCATTCCGGTTCGCCTGCGCTCAGAAGTTTGTTAACAAAGCAGTACCAAGCATTGCGCGAAATGGCTGGCCGAATTCTGCGCAGCGAGCAGCTTCTAAAGTCTTCCAAAATAAATCGTGAAATGTCGCCAACATCTTTGGTGGCTGAATCCACGCTGCAACTGTTGGCGCAGCGTGTCACCATTCAAGGCGACGACCATCTTCAAGGGTTGGCCAACATTTCAATGCAACGCGTGCTTTCCGACCGCGCACGAAAGGGCCGCGCGCTAAAACGTAGCGGCGATCCTCGCGATCTTCTTAAAGCAGAGGAAGTCAAATCTGAAGTGCAGGAATTGGCCATCATGAATGCTATTGAGGCACTGCGCGCGGTGCGTCCGCGGCAAGCCGAAGTGATCACGGCGGTGTGCTTGCAAGAATTGTCTATTGAACAAGCCGCCAAAGAGCTCAACATGACCGTGCCAACACTCAACCGCGATCTTCGCGCGGCGCGTGAGTGGCTTGCCAAGCGCCTGAAATAAAATCGGGAAATGAAATCAAGTTCGAGCGATCAATGCTCGAACCGCGCTTTGCAATTCAAAATTATTCTTGTGTTGGGCGGACCGCGCGTGAATGACTTGCCAAGCGCCTGAAATAAAATCTACTTAGGGTGCGCCGCGTTGAATTGATCAAGCGCGTCCTGCCACTTCTTGGCGTCTATTTTTGCCTGGGGCAAAATTGGTTCGGCGGCGGCCCAGTCATTGTGCAACTTCACCAAATCGCTCAAGGTCATGCGAATTCTGGCTGGCGGCGCTTCGATGCCTTTCAAACCGTTCAACCCTTCTTGCAAATCGGCGTCCGCTTCTTGCCATTTTTTCAGTGAAACAAGAATGGAACCGCGTCGAGCGATAAAGACCCACAACTTGGGATCCGATTTCTCAAACACGCGCCGCGCCTTCTCCACGGATTGATTTGACAATTCCAGCGCCACATCACATTGCCCCTGATCTTGCAGAACCTTGGCCAGATTGTTCAGTGAAATAATCACATCCGCGTGGTCCGCGCCCAGTCGACTTTGATTGGTCTTAAGCGACTCGCGAAATAATTTTTCCGCCTCGGCCAAGTTGCCTTGGTTGCGCAAGCAAAACGCCAGATTGTTTTGCACGCGGGCAACATCCGGGTGGTCGGGTGAAAATTTCGCCAAGTAACTGGCCAGCGCCTCGCGAAATAATTTTTCCGCCTCCGCAGTCTTGCCGCGCTCTTGCAACGTTTGCGCCAGATTGTTCATAAGCAACGCGGTGGTGGGATGGTTTTCACCGGCAAAATTGCGCATGGTTTCAATGGCCAGGCGCGCATTGATTTCTGATTGCTCCAATTGATTGGATTCCATCTGAAGAACAGCCAGGTTTTGATAATCCCCCGCCACCGTGGCGTTATTGTCGCCAAGCAACTCGCGGTCCATTTTTAGCGCGGCTTCCAACAATGGCTGCGCATCTTTGTAACGGCCAGCGTTTTGCAGAACAATGGCCAAGTTTCCAAGCGCGGTCGCGGTTTGCACGCGATCCTTACCCTGCAACAATTGCGCACGGTCATTGGCTTCGCGAATAAAGCGCTCCGCCTCTGGCATATTGCCCTTGTCTTTATTCACCAATCCGTAATTCATAAGCGTGGCCACCGCGGTCGGATCACCCGACTGCCAATGCGGGCGCGATTCTTGAAGCACGACCTCGTACAACTTCAACGACTCGTCAAACTGACCAAGCGCTTGCAGCGCTAACGCTTTCTTTTCAGTCGCAACTACATATTCGCGGCTTTGTTCGCCCAAGTTTGCACGCGACAATTCCATGGCGCGATCAAGCAGTGGAAGCGCCGCCTGCGCTTGTCCGACCTGCGTGAGTGTTCCACCAAGAACTGTTGAAATGGCGATGGCTTCCGCGGCGCGCTCGGGCGGATGCGTTTGAAATCGCTTGGCGGCGGCGTCAAGCACTTCGCGCAGAGAAATATTTTCTGAGCCACTTGCGCCAAACGGATCCGCGGCGCCGATTGTTTCCACCAGAAAGTTGGTCACCGCCATGGCGGCGTCTTTTTCTTGGTTGGCGCGCGCGGCGGAGCGAACGCTAATGACGGTGGCTACGGACATGGCCGCCAACACGCTGACAACCGCCGCAACTTGTAAGCGTCGACGCAGAACAAAGCGTTGCGTTTGATACAACAAACTTGGCGGCCGCGCCTCCACCACTTCACCATTCATATGACGCGCCAGATCATCAAGCAACTCTGAAACGCTTTGGTAACGGCGCTCGCGGTCAATTTCCAAACACTTCAACACAATCGCGTCCAAGTCGCCGCGCAATTGCGCTTGCAACATTTTCATGGAAATGCCGCGTTGCTGCGCAACTTCAATCGCGGCTTCAGGCTCCTCATAAATCAAGCGCGCGTAACGCAGCGACGGACGCTCTGGTTGCGGCTCGCTAATTCGGCCATCCAATTCGCGCACGGGATCGCGACGAACCGGGCGCACACCGCACAAAAGTTCACCCAAAATAATTCCAAGCGCCCAAATGTCGCTGCGCGCGTCGGCGTCGCCGCGAAATTGTTCAGGCGACATGTACGCCGGCGTTCCCAAAGGCGTGCTGGCTTGCGTGGTCAATGAACTCAACGGATCGGCTCCCACCACGGCCTTTGCAATTCCAAAGTCAATCACTTTTGGAATGGCTTCATGATCCTCAAAGCTGATCAAGATGTTGGCGGGCTTCAAGTCGCGGTGCAAAATGCCGCGCTGATGCGCGTGCAACACGCCGTGGCAGGCGGCCATGAATAACTTTAATCGTGCTTGAATACGTACGTTTTCCAAATCGCAATGCGCGTGAATAGGTAAACCCGCAACAAGCGGCATTGCAAACCATGGCCGTCCATCTGGCGAGGTGCCGCTTTCAAAAATCGTGGCCACATTTGGGTGGTCCATAAGCGCCATGGCTTGTTGCTCGGCGCGAAATCTGGTGAGAATGGCTTGACTATCCATTCCCTTCTTCAACATTTTTATGGCGGCCGTGCGCTTCACTGGCGATTGTTGCGCGCCAAGATATACAAAGCCATATCCGCCCTCACCTAGCTCGCCAAGAATTTCAAATGCGCCAAGTTGAACTGGCATGTCAGGCTGCTCAGTCGCTGCGTTGGCGCTGTCGCCGTTACTTGTGGCGTGGCTTTGAGTTAAATGCTGCGCTTCTTTAGTGAAGCCAGATCGCTCAAGTCGTTCAAGAAGAAGTTCAAACGCAGACTTCATGGTGTAATACTAACGCTCAAGAAACTAAATTGTGACATTGCAGTTTCATTGAACGGTAAATATTAATTATCAAAGTCCGCGGCTTGAATTTGCGACACGCGCCCAGACGGTCCAAAGGAAATGGCCCACGCACGTGGATGCGCCTGCGACGGAAACAAAGCGCCGGTGGCAAGCGTGCTGAGATTGTCGCCGTACTGCCAGCGATCTTCTGGAATAATCACTTCGCCATCGACTTCCTTTGCGGTGTACTTGCTACTTGGCTCACCAAGCAACGCTTCAACTTCTTGCTTGGTCATGCCAGTGTGAACCTTGCCCCAATTGTCCTGATACTTGGACTCGCAACCCGCCGCGCACAACAGACACACC
>CAIWNO010000231.1 GCA_903914045.1 uncultured bacterium
CAAACTATAAAGATCAAGCCCATAAAGTGAAACTCGAGTGGCCTTCTCTGATTGCGCCAAAATGCGCGAACCTAGCCACTCGACAAACTCTGCCGTCTCACGATTGCGCCACATCCAACTTGGAAATCGTGTGAATGCCTCTTGGCAATCAGCCAGCGGCGCCACGCCACGGATGTGCTGATTCAGCACGGAGGTATCTGGCCAATCCGCCTCAAGTGACACAATGGTGAATCCTTTTTTCTGAATCAACTCCCGCGTGATTCGATTGCGCATGCGATAGAACTCAGAGGTTCCGTGAGTTGATTCGCCAATCAACACCACGCGCGACTTGCCAATTCGCTCCATCAATCCATCCAATTGAACATCATCAATTCCATTGATGGGTTCGCAGTTTGTTGCAATCATTGCACCAAGCAACGTACGACGATCGGCTTGCAATCGAATTGGTGCGTGGGATCTTCGAGGCGCAACGGCATGCCCATCCAAAGACCATCCCTCCGCGCCGATCAACGGAACAAATCGAACTCGTCCAAGAGACTCCTTGGTGTAGCCATGGGACTCCGTGCGTTGAATGCGCAGCAACTCTTGCACGCGCGGCTCATTCCCGACTGGAATAACCAATCGCCCCCCAATTGCAAGTTGGGCAAGTAATTGTTGCGGAACATCGGGTCCACCCGCGGAAACAATGATGACGTCATAGGGCGCCCCAATTGGATGACCAAGCGTTCCATCGCTTTGAATAATGGTGGCGTTTTTATATCCCATCTTTTGAATTCGGGCACGAGCAATATCAGCCAATTCCGTGTGCCATTCAATGCCAATCACCTCTTGAGCCAATTGACTTATAAGGGCTGTTGCGTAGCCAGAACCAGCGCCAATCTCAAGAACACGGTCGTGGGACTGGATATTGGCGGCCTCAAGCATGAGGGCAACGATGTACGGCTGCGAAATAGTTTGACCAACCTCAATCGGAAGCGGCGCGTCCTCATAGGCGAACTCGTGGTAACGCTCCGAGACAAATTTTTCACGCGGAACGCCGCGCATCGCATTCAACACCCGCAGATCATGTACGCCACGCGCTTGGATTTGATCCGCAACCATCTGTTCGCGTTGATGTTCGAATGAGAGCGTGGTCATTCGTTGTCGTCCCGTGAAATTGGATTTTGAACTTCGCTCCACAATAAATTGTGGGCAATCTGTTCGGCTTCAAGTCGATTCAGAACATCATTGCCTCCGTGAATGCGATTCAAATGTTCTTGTATCACGGTGACAAAATGATGAATTAAAACGCATTCTTCATTTGTGTCGACAATTTTTCTATTGAACTTGTTCATGGATTATTTTTCAAACTCTCTGAATGGTTGAGGCGGCAAATTGCCATCGGAGCGAACCTTCAATCACGGATGAAAACTATGACTCGTTTTTGGAGTGTTGCTATTGGGAAATATCCCCCATTCACAGGAACTACGAATGCTTCAACTTTTCTTCGGGCCTGAGTCAATTCGCACCCATCACACAGACAATTCGTGGCTGTGGAATTTTTGAAACCGGGAAGTTTTTCTACTTTCGGTAGTTGGCAAGGTCTCAATTGCTTCATTGAGCCAGATCATGAACGCTTGCATGCACTCAACTTCTTGAACTTGAGATGAATTGCAAGATTTCTCTTGCTTGCCAATCAAATTACGTCATACTGCCTTTGCATCACAAAGCCACTCGGCGACCGCTCTTTTCTATGCGCAACTTTGTGAAAGCAAATCTTGAAGCAATCCAACAACATGCCATTCACACACAAGACCAACAGCCACAAAAAAAATCCCTCAACCACACGGACTGGCTTTGACGGGCTGATTGGCTTGCGTCCCCTGCTTCACCTTGCTGTTGCTTGTATTGCGTCACTTGGTTGCATCACTTGGGCGAACGCGCAAACCACTGGCATTGCCAAAGCCTGGGGTTCCAATGTCTACAGCGAAAGCACTGTCC
>CAIWNO010000232.1 GCA_903914045.1 uncultured bacterium
ATCTTCAGGGCTTTTGTAGGTATTTAAATTGCCGATATAGGGGTACAAACTTCCGCTTTCCAAAGCCAAAGGCGTTTCATATTCATCGGGCGCAGTGCCGCCAATGGAGTCGAAGCTTGGGTTTGAAATAGTTTCAGTGCGAACCCAGCCGATGTAAGTATTGGCGGCATCATCTCGGACATTGGATGTTGGGTCGTTTAAGTTGGACTTTAAAGTTGACCAACCCGGGGGCGTGTCAGTGCGGGGACTTGGCAGGACGCCTTTGTTGGACGTGCTGTACGTGTTGGCGGCAATTCCAATCGAGCGCAAATTGCCGCGGCACACAGTGGCACGTGAAGCAGTCAGGGCGCGCGCCACGCCAACAAGCACCAATGAAATAAGAATGCCAAGAATGGAGATGACCACCAGCAATTCAACAAGCGTGAACGCCTTGGCGATATGTCCGTTGAAAGGGTGTCTGCGAAATTGATGGGCAACCAAACATAAATTCTTTGGGCATGTGGTGGCGGGTGGACCAATGAATTCTTCATCAAATCTGAACAATGTGCGCGTTTTCATGGAACGTCCCAGGCTTTCTTGTGGATCAAATGTGGGTCAGCGATGCTTAGTGCCCAAACAAATTTTGCGTGGCAAACATGCCCTTGGCTTCGAAATACGCCAACGCTTCTGGAACACTTCGGAACACCTTGGTGGCGGTTTCAGAAATAAATGGACTTGGTGATTTTTTTGGTTTCCACACCACATAGACCTCTTTGGCATGCTCAAAGGCGTGCTGCAATTCACGCTCCACGCCGCTGGAAAGCCCTGGAATTCCGCCTGGAAGTTCCGGCACCAAACTCACAATCATGTCGCTCTGGTCGATCAAGCGGAAGTCGCGCATATAAATTTGTCCATCCACATCGCCGGCAATATCAAGCACATCGCGCACGGCTAGGCGAAGTTCCGGCGAACCTTTGCGGGCGCCAAAGGTGTGCGCCGCAACAGTGATGAAATCTTTTCCGTCGCGCGCGGCGGCAAGCGCGTTTTCCAGCAGCAACTTCTCATCCACATCGCCTGGATCGAATGAGATGAAATGCTTGGCCAACTCGGCGCGGAAGTGATCAATTTCCGCAAGCACTTCCGGCATGTCCACCACGTGGCTCATGGGGAAACTTGGATACACCTTGCGCATATCAGGTCGATTGATCATGCGATAGGCCGTCTCAGTTGTATCCACTTGGCGACCGCGGCTAAGAATGTAGAAACCGCCAGCGCAACCAAGCGCTTGCGCCATCAACTCGCTGGCCAGAATTTCTTCTTCGCGCCAGACCATGCAATCTTTTAGCGTGGCGTCTAGAACATGGTCGGCGTGCAGGCGCGCGTGCACCACCTCAACATTGTCAACCATGCAGATGAACATGTCGGGTTGCAAACGCTTCAGAAGATCGAAATCGAACGCGGCGAAAAGTCCATGGCGCCAACGGAAAGTGGCGTGCGTGTTCACAATAACGTTGGGGTGCTGATCAACCGGAGAAACTTGGCTAATGATGTCCTTGAACGCGGATCGGCGCAGACTTGCCAAGCGACTCAGCGGAAGATCAAGAATGCGTCCCGGCTTCACTTCGGCGGCTTCGGCGTACATGAGGTCGCCCACATGAAATACTTCCAGGGTTTCGCCCCGTTCACCGGCGAGTTTTTGAACCGCCTTCAGGTAGGGCTTCTTGTCCATTCCAACTTGACCGGTAATGACTGCTCTCATGCCATAAGTGTAACTACAAAACCCCTCAATTGATGGGCTTGCGTTGTCAATTTCCGTGGTTGCAAGAGCGTATTGAAGAAGTGATTTGGCGCGCGCATTGTCAAACGCGCCGCGCTTGCGCGTTACTCGCTGGTCAATAGCGCCACGCAATGAACCTCAATGGCGCGACCTTCACCCACGGCGTCAACGCGCTCGTGCGTCTTGCCTTTGATATTGATGTGGCTGGCCTCGCAACCAAGAAGTTGCGCCAAGTGAGCGCGCATTTTTTCTTTCACTGGTCCAATTTTTGGACGCTCACAAATCACGGTGGCGTCAAGATTGGAAATTTGAAATTTTTTCTCGCGCATCAATACCAAGGCGGCTCGCAAGAAATGCGCGCTGTCTTTGCCGGCCCATTGTGGATCGGTGTCTGGAAAAAGTTGCCCAATGTCCGCCAGCGCAAGCGCGCCAAGAATGGCGTCGGTGATGGCGTGCAGAAGTGCGTCACCGTCGGAGTGTCCAACTGGACCGCGATCATGGTCAATCAAAATTCCGCCAAGAATAAAAGGCTTTCCCTGACCCGCGGGCGCGAGTGGTTCAAGGCGATGCAGGTCATAACCGTGGCCGACGCGAATCACTTTAATTGTCGGGAATATCGGTTGTTTTTGTGGTCACCTTGCCGTCTTGCGCGGCGGCGTAAGGCGGTTGATCAGCCATTTGATCGGTTCGTAAGCGAGCAGTGGCATTGGGCTCAGGCCAAATAGGTCCTGGGCGAATATCAATATCAATGCGTCGCGCCGCAGCCGGTGGACAAGTTAATTGATTATCCAATTTTCCATTTTCCGTACCAGCTTCCCATACGGCGAAGACCATGCGGTCGGGAGTATTCACGGGATCATCACCGCCACCAGGAAGAAAATTGAAAGTGAGTTGTTGACCTGGCGGAATTTCCATGCTGAAAAAAGCTTTTTGAGTGCGGACATCCACCACACTGATCGTGAGTGGTTGCATGCTTGTCGAGATATAGGTGAAGCCCCGACCACTTGCGGGCATGAAGCCCCCTCCAGGGGTGTAGCAGCCTGCAAGCATGGCGAGTAGCGAGATAAGCGTTGTTCGACGAAAATGGTTCATGCGGCTGATACTTTAGCGAACAATTCCAAATTCTGTAGCGAGTTGAGCAAAGCGATTTCCGCGGGCTTCGTAATTTTGAAATTGATCCCAACTGGCGCAACCCGGCGACAGCAACACCACATCGCCGGGTCGGATTTTTGCGCGAATGATGTGCATTGCATTTTCCAGTGTTTCGCAATTGTTGCCGCCCCCAGTGGACAGTTCATTGGCCGCGGATCCAATGCAATACAAGCCCGCAAGCCCCGCGGTGAGCTTGACAATGGACGAGAGGTCCGCGCCTTTGCTTACGCCTCCGGCGATCAGGTGAATTTTCCGTGGGTCGGGAAAACTTTTCACCGCGAACAACGTTGCGGCGGGAGTGGTGGCTTTGCTGTCGTCAATCCAGCGAACTCCATCACACTCATGCGCAACTGAAAGCCTGTGGGCCAAGCCCGGGAACAAATTCATCTTTTGCGCCAAGGCTTGCGTGGTCGTGGCCAGATCAAGTTCTGGGTGGTCGATTCGCAAAGCGGCAACGCACGCGTGAAGCGCCAACAGTGCATTGCGTTTGTTGTGCTCGCCTATCAATTGCGCGGATTCAAAAAGAGGCAGGCATTTCTCAACATGATTCGCATCGCTTTGAAA
>CAIWNO010000233.1 GCA_903914045.1 uncultured bacterium
ACGATACCGCCGTGACCACAACTCTTGAAATCGTGGGTGAACCAACCCTGCCCGAAGTGAAGATGCATTTGGTGGCGCCCAACGCCCCCGCCACCGCGCGCGTGACGGCCAATGAATTATGCATAAAAGGCCGCTCTAGCAGCTATGTTCGCCATGTTTGCATTGACCTTACGGGCACGCCCATGGCGGGGCAATTTCATGCCGGCCAAAGCTTTGGCGTTGTGCCTCCGGGCAACGACTATCAAGGTCGCCCAAACAAAGTCCGTCTGTATTCCATTGCCAGTCCCACGTGGGGCGAGGACGGACACGGCCAGATTTTTGCCACCACTCCCAAGCGTCTCATCAGCGAGGAAATGATCACCACGCCTGGAGAAACTGTGGCGCATCCGAAACTTATTTTGGGCGCGTGCAGTAATTATCTGTGCGATCTCAAACCTGGCGATGAAGTTCAAGTGACAGGTCCATCGGGCAAGCGATTTCTTTTACCCACCGATCCTTCCAAACACGATTATCTTTTCTTGGCCACGGGCACGGGCATTGCGCCGTTTCGCGGCATGCTGCAAGAATTGCTCGCGGGTCCGCCTGCGGGAAGTCCGTGGCAGAAATCATGGACGCGCTGCGGCAGCCGCATTGAATTGCTTATGGGAGCGCCCTACAACACCGATCTTTTGTACGACCAAGAAATTCAGGATCTGGCCAAGGCGCACAACAATTTCAAGTATCACACGGTCATCAGCCGCGAGCGTCGCGTTGACGGCGGCAAGGGCGAGTACGTGCATCAATATCTAGAGCGCCAACTTGACACGTTCAAGGCCATGTTGCAAAACCCGCGCACGTTGATTTATGTGTGCGGACTTGCGGGCATGCAAATTGGTTTGTTTCGGCTGCTGGCTGCCCAGGGTTTGGCCGCTAATTATCTCACCATTGATGAGACCCTTCGCGACATTCCCGCCGATCAATGGAGCGATGAGCAAATCAAGCGGCGCGTGCGCCACACGCATCGCTGCATGATTGAAGTGTATTAAGCGCGCGCCGGCGTTGGTTGCGCAAATCGGATTCAACATCCGAATTGCAAACAGCTTTGATCTAGCGCATATCAGATGAAGGTTACGTATTGAGGTTTATAAAACAATAATCTTCCAGAAAATTGGAAGTCAACCGAACGAACCGCCCAAAAGCATTACTACACTGCACTCATGGACGACACGCCTGACTTTGAATTCAGCGCCGAGCAGCTGGTTGAGAAAGCCCGCGAATTTTTTCGCAAGGGTCGTCTGGGTGAGGCCGAAGCCTGTCTGCGCAAAGCCATTGAATTGGAGCCGGAGCGCAGCGCATGGCGCCTGAATCTTGGCGTGACCTTGCAAGCAGCCGGTCGCGGCGAAGAAGCTTTGCAATGTTTTGAAATGGCCTGTCAATGCGCGCCCAAACATGCGGAACCACGCTTGGCCGCGGCCATGGCGGCGGCGGCGCTTGGGCGTTGGCCCGTGGCGTTGAAGTGGTCCGAGCAAGCCACGCTTTTTGATCCGTCGCTTGACGCCGGTTGGGGTTGCCGCGTGGAAAGTTTGCGCCGACTTGGTCGACGCGACGACGCCATGCTGGCATTTTATTTGGCGCAGCAAACTTTGGAAACCATGCCCGCAACATTGCAGGCCGTGGCGGAAGTGTTGGTGGAAGAAACCAAAGTCGACCGCGCCATGTGGTGTTTGCGCGAGGCCATTCGTCTTGAACCAAATTTGCCGCGCGCGCGCACCAGGCTTGCGCAACTACTGGGCGATGGCGGCCACGCGCACCGCGCCATTGAATTGCTCACGGAAGAATTGCGTTTGCGTCCTGGTGATGTCAGCACGCTGTTGGCCTTTGGCGATGTGCTGCTGCGTCAACGGCGCAACCCCGAGGCCGCGGAAAAATTCCGCCGCGCCATTGAAATTGATCCCGCCAACGCCGCGGCGCGATTTCGCCTAGGCGTGTTGGCCGTCAACACCCGCCGCTTTGATGAGGCCTGCACCGAACTTGAAATGGCCATGCGACTTGATCCATCCAATCCGCTGCCGCGGGTGGAATTGGCGCGGGCACGGCTAGAAAATGGCGAAATTGCGGAGGCCGCGCGCTTGCTGGAAGTTCATGCGCAGCAATGTCCGCCGGAAACCAATCCGCGTTTGGACAATATTGAATTCTCCGTCAATTTGTCCGCGCTCATGCTTGCGGCGCAACGTCCTGACCTGGCGGCGCGCTCTCTCACCGCCGCCATGCGCTTTGACCGCGTCAAAAACGCAGCCCTGCCATGGCAAAAGTTGGCGTTGGCGCACTATCGCAACAATGATTTGGAGCGCGGCAATGAGGCCAGTAAAAAACTTCTTGAAATTGAATGTGACAATGTGTGCGCGCTGCACAACTTGGCGTTGGCGTGCCTGTGGCAAGGCGACATTTCCAAAGCCATGTCTTGGATTCGTTTGGGCTTGTCGGTCAAACCCAACGACGCGTCGTTTCGCCGCCTTCGATGGCGCGCGCGCATCTTGCGCTATCCATTATTGGCTCGCTTGATTCGCTCTGCGCCAACTTCCGTGTAAGCGGAATCCGCGTGAACTTGCCTGACAATCTTTGCACGACAAATGTGTGAAACCTGCGCTTTTTAAAACGCCTGCCCTATTTAAAACGCCTGCGCTTTTAAAACTCGCTCATGATGTGGCCGCAAGTTGCGTGTGCCAATGAATAACTAGCGCCGCATTTTTATGCGACTCGGATCAAACTCACAATTCAATTAGGCCGTGGCGTTGGTGAACGGAAGAATGGCCATGTGTCGCGCGCGCTTGATGGCTTGGGTGATCTGCTTTTGTTCCTTGGCGGAAAGACCAAGTCGCTTGCGACTTTGAATCTTGCCGTTGTTGGTCATCAGCCGGCGAAGTTCTTCGGCGTTCTTGTAATCAATGGGGCCCTTGATCGAAGCTCGACGAGGTTCCTGTCCCATTCCACCAAACTGTCCACTTGAATACTGACTCATTGTTATTGCGTCCTGGATCTCAAATTGCGAGAGCCCCCGACGATCGGGAGCGACGAGCCAAATAGTGTACTGAAATTCCCATGTCTTTGGTAGCGGTTGACGCATGTCCAACATTTATTTTTACGCGCGTGCAAGGGCCAAATCTTGGCGCAATTGAGCCGTGGCGGCGCGCACTTGCTCGGCGTTCACGCCCGTGGCAAGTCCCAAACGCGCGGCAAGTTCCAGCATGTCTTCGGTTGCCACAGTGCCAGGCGACCCCGGCGCATATGGACAACCGCCAAGACCGCCGGCGCTGCAATCAAAACTGACAACGCCAAGGTCGATAGCGCGCTCGGCCACCGCAATGGCGCGGCCAGATGTGTTGTGCAAATGCAGCGTCATTTCTTTTGGCGCGGCGACGGATCGCAGACCCGCCAACAATCGATCCATGTCGTCTGGAACCGCGGCGCCAATGGTGTCTCCCAAATCCAATTCCGTCACGCCCATTTCCAAAAGTTGCGCGCACACGTGGCCCACCTGCGTTGCTGAAACCGCGCCGTCATATGGGCACTTCACAACGCAACTGACATAGCCACGCACCGGCAACTTCTCGGCGCGCGCGCGGCGCACAACCGGGCGCAACTTTTCCAAGCACTCGTGAATGGTCGCGTTCACATTGCGCTGGCTGAAACTTTCACTGGCGCTGACAAACACGGAAATCTTTTGCGCGCCGGCGGCCAGCGCGCCATCCAGTCCGCGCTCATTTGGAACCAGAACTGAGTACACCGTTCCCGCGGCGCGCGTTATGCCAGCCATGACCTCCGCGGCGTCGGCCAATTGCGCAATGCGATCGGCGCGCACAAAACTGGTCACTTCAATTTCAGCGTAATTTGCCTTGGAAAGCGCGTTTATAAACGCAATCTTGGCGGCGGTGGAAATCGCCGCAGGTTCATTCTGCAGACCGTCCCGTGGACCCACTTCAGTCATTCGAATGGCGCGTTGCGCACTCACGCGCCATCTCCTGGCGGATGCTCACGCTCTTCACGGAAAATATTTCGCAAGCCAAAGAAGGCCGCCACCGCGATAAGAATGGTGAGCACGCCCGCGGCCGCGAACAAAATAAATTCTGGCTCGATCGTCATGCTTTGGACTCCTGTAAAAACGAAAGCGTCTCTTGAATCGTGGCGCGCGTTAATTCACCTTCCGCCGCGATCACCACGTCGGCGCCCGCGGTGGCGGCGGCGGTCTTGATCATTCCAAACGCAACGCCAACCGCGCCAAGCATGGGCGCTGGAGTGCTGCTGGTGATGGCGCCAACGCAGTCGCCAAAACTTCCGGCGCCGTCAGCGCTGGGCGCAAAAATTTGCGCGCCCGAAACTGGAATGGCTTGCCCTTGCACTCGAAGCGCGCGCAACATTTGCTTGGGCTTGCCCAAACTTTCCATGCGCGCCACCACTTCCTGTCCCAAGTAGCAGCCCTTCTTAAAGCTCACCCGCCGCGCCAGCACGCCGCTTTCGTGCGGCAAATTGCTCTTGCCAAAATCCACTAAAAACAGCGGCGTTCCGCCTTCAATTCGCGCCGCGTTGTAGGCGCTCCAACCCACCGGCCGCGCCACAATATCGCCCCGCGAAGCGTGCTCAAGGAGGTGCCTCCAAAGCGCCACCACATGTGCTAGCGCGCAAAAAATTTCAACACCCACCTCGCCCGTTTGATCGCGGCGCGCGCACCACACGTCCTGCCCCGCGATGGCGCCAGTGGCCACATGCAATTGAGTGGAGAGCGCGTCAATGTCCATTCCAACTTCACCCAACAAACGCAGCGCGGCTGGTCCATGCAACGACAGCCGCGCGTATTCATCCGAGGCGTCGCGAATGGCGACATCCTCATCAAACACAAACGCTTGCAATTGTTGCGCGACGTCGTTGGCGACAAATCGATCAAGGTCAATGCGCATGCAGTC
>CAIWNO010000234.1 GCA_903914045.1 uncultured bacterium
GGCAGAGTGAGCGCGCCAAAGGAAATGCTTCAGTGCTGGCCGCGGATGTAGCAACTGCACTAGGTGAGAATGATCCAAACACCATGCAGGCGGCGGATTTGCGCGATCAAATATTATATACGCCCATGGCGCCGTGAAATGTAGGTAAGGTGTGGGGCTACATTTTATTTGGAAGATTTTGTCTTTTGTGTGGCTGGCTTCTGAGTTTCCAAACAGGCTTCAATGATTGCCGCGAGTCGCCAGCCAGCCTTGTGTAATTCTTCCTCGGTGCGTTGACCCGCCCAATCCATGTACGAAATTCCATCTGGCATTTTCTTTTCCGTGGCATCGCCAGAGGCGTTTTCATTTTTTATGGTGACATTGCTGAACTCCAAGCGTTCATGGGCTTGCGTGGACATTGGAAGAATGTCATTGGCCCATGCTTGCGCCCAATCGGTTGGCTTGGATTGCGCGCGTGGTTTCCAGTCCGTTGGTTCAGTGTTGGCGAACCAGGCGATCACCTCCTCATCCGTGGCTTTTCCCTTGTGTTTTGGCTGGGATTCAATCTTTGTGTCAATCTGTTTCAAGGCCTCCTCAACCGCCTCTGTGTCCCAAAAACTATGCAGGTTGTTGCCTTTGCTCTTGCTTGATTTTTTACCGGAGGACTTTGCGCCAGATTTGCTGTCGCCTTTGGCGTTGCTCTTGGAATTTTTTTCGTCAGCCAGAATTATGTTGAAACCATTGCCGCCGTGGTCGGGAAAACTTTTTCCACCATTGCTTGGATTGACCAAATTGCCAGCGGAACTGAAGTAGGCGTTGCCAACATGAAGCGGTTGGTGAATGTCGCCCACATAATGCGCCAGCAAAATCAGCGCGATGGGCTTTGTGATCTTGCGTTCGTTGGTTTCTGGCTCCGCACCGGACAACACGCGCACGCAGAACGGAATCATTTGCACAATGTCATACGGTTCCGTGCCAAGTTTGCCTTTGACATAGGTGCTGCCATCTACCGCTGGAACATCGGTGTAATGAAATTCCTTGTGGGTCGGCGCGTCGCTGCCTTTTGCTTTTGTGGGGGGATTTGCCTCCCAAAATGCAACAAGTTGCTCTTGCAGTTGCGGGTGATCTTTCAGGACAACGGATTTTGGTTGTCCACTTTTTAATTTGTCCCAGCCTTTAATTTCATCCGCTAACACCGAGGCCCGCGACAATGTCATGCCATCAAGAAGTTTGGTGACCTGCGCGCCAGTAGGGGTGCCCGCCAACTTCATGTCCGCTATGGCGCCAACCGTTTCGTGACCCAAGGCGCCGTACGGAAAAACTGGCATGGCTAGAAATAAAGTTGCGCACGACAAGGTAATGATTCGAAATCGCATGGAGACTTTCTACCGCTTCATATTGAATGCGATGTGAGAAGGGTACCGTAAGCGTGTTGAATGTATGGATTGGCTAAGGCCGTGTTTGGGTGCGATGACATTGCGACGCATGTTGACGTTTGTTGCTGTGAAGTTGCGGGGGAGCATGCATGAAGTGCGCTGTGAGTAATTCAATGTGCGCGTGATTTCGGGGCAATCGTGAGAACTACATTCTGTCATCCATCAACGAATGTCAGGTGCTGTATTCGCTGTTTAATTTCACGTATTCCTGCGTCAAACCGCTGGAAATAAAGAAATCTTCGTGGTCGCCTTGGGCAAGATCAAATTCAATAATCACGTTGGGTTTACAAAATTCAGCCGCCGCAATGTCTTTGCTGATGTCGGCTGGTTGTCCATTGTGAAATAAAACAAGTTCGCCCACGCGAAGTGAGACGCGTTCTGGATTGAGGCGCGCGCCGCTTCTGCCAGCCGCCGCAAGCAGGCGGCCCCAATTTGGATCGCCGCCCGTGATAGCGCAGCGAACCAACATGCTTGTGGCTACGGTCTTGGCGAGATCAAGCGCGTTGGTGGCGCTAACAGCGCCACGAACCCGCACTTCAAAGGCGCGCGTGAAGCCTTCGCCATCGCACACAATCATGCGCGCCAATTCGCGCGCCACTTCACAGAAGGCGCGCTGCAATTCGCCGTGGTCGGCGGCCGCGCCGCGTTGCGCGGAGGCGAATGCAAACACCGAATCATTGGTGCTGGTGTCGCCATCAATTGAGATGCGGTGAAATGATTGCTCTACGGCCACGCGCAACATGGCGTCAAGTTCATGGGGCTCAAGCGCGGCGTCGGTGGCAATGACCGCGATCATGGTGGCCATGTTGGGGTGAATCATGCCCGCGCCTTTGGCCACGCCAGTTACGCGAATGTGCTTGGAATGTGGTGGATTTTCAGTGATTTTGGCAGTGGCTTGCGTGGTACTAGTTGCGCCAGCGCCGCTTATTGCACCAGCGCCGCTTGTTACGCCAGCCGCCACCAAGCGCGTGGACATTTTTAGGCGCGTGTCTGTAGTCATGATGGCGCGGGCGAATGGCTCAGCGCTTCCAGGCACGCATTGTTGCGCAAGCGGAGCAATGGCTTTCTCAATATTTGACAGCGGCAATCGCTTGCCAATGATGCCCGTTGAATTCATCAGCACCGCATCGGGCGCGCAACCACACACTTGCGCAACGTAATCACCAATTGTTTGTGCGTCCGCGTATCCGTGCGGACCAGTGGCGGCGTTGGCGCAGCCAGAATTTATAATCAACACGTTGGCGTGTCCGCGTGAATTATGCAAATGATCCCGTGAAATTTGTACGGGCGCGGCGGCGAATAGATTGGTGGTGAACATGGCCGCCGCAACCGCGCCATCATCCATGCGCAACATGGCCAGATCAGGCGCGCCATTTGATTTAATGCCCGCTGACATTCCCGCAGCCCGAAATCCCAGTGGCCAAATGAATTCTTGCTGGCTCAAGACGCTTCGCTCTCCTTCAAGTCAAGCACCATGGCAATCTCGTCACAGTTTTGATTCTTGGGGCACTGTGCGCAATCTTTAGTGACTTTCTGCGGCAAACTGTTGATACTGACCGTGCGGAACCCGCACTTTTCAAAGAACGCCGGCATGCGCGTCAGCACGAATAAGCGCTCAATGCCAATGCTGCGCGCTTTCTCAATGAAATATTGCACAAGTTGCTTGCCTAAACCGCGGCTTTGAAAGCCTTCGTCCACTCCAAGCGAGCGAATTTCCGCGAGGTCGGATTCATAAATCCACAAGCTTGCGCAGCCGCGCACTTTTCCGTCCACCGCGGCAATGGCGAAGTCGGTGATCTTCTCCATGATTTCATCGCGTGTGCGCGGCAAATTTTCTCCGCGCTGACTCCACAAATCCACCAGGCGCTTGATCTCATCCAAATCTTCAACCACCGCGTCTCTTAATCCAGTGGCTCCACCTGCACTACGGCGCTTAGGTCGGCGCGTCGCGCGCAAACTTCGCTTGGCTTCCTTCACGCGCGCATTCACTTGGTCAGGCGCGGTGCCACCCGAAACAGAGCGACGACTCAGCGCGGAATCAACAGTCAGGTTGACGAACACATCGCTGCTGACCAGTGGCGCAAGCTTGACCATGTCTACAACGGACAAATCTTCAAGCGGCTTGCCTTGTGCAATGGCTTCACGCACCAACAGCCCAACTTGATGGTGAGCGTCGCGAAAAGCGACACCCTTTCGCACCAGATAATCAGCCAATTCCGTGGCATTTGCGTAACTGGCAATGGCCGCCTTGCGCGCGCGAGCGCGGTCAACTTTCAGGCCTTGCAGCACGCGCGGAATCATTCGCAAACATATTGACAGCGTGTCCATGGCGTCAAAGAGCGGCTCCTTGTCCTCTTGCAAATCTTTGTTGTAGGCAAGTGGCAGCGCCTTGAGCGTGACAAGAATTCCTGTGAGCGCGCCTATCACGCGACCAGTTTTTCCACGGATCAATTCCAACGCGTCAGGATTTTTTTTCTGCGGCATCAAACTACTGCCAGTGCTGACCTCGTCGGAAAGTTCAATATACGCGGCTTCGCCCGTGGCGTAAAAAATAATATCTTCCGCCATGCGACTGAGATGCAACATGCACACGGAAGCGGAGGCGATGAGTTCAACCACAAAGTCGCGGTCGCTGACGGCGTCAAGGCTATTGGCGCTTGGGCCATCAAAGCCCAAATCTTTGGCCAACATTTGCCGATCAATTGGATACGCGGTGCCAGACAGGGCGCCCGAACCAAGCGGACAACGCGCCACGCGGTCAAGTGCGTCGGAAAAACGGTCGGCGTCGCGGCGCAACATTTCAACGTAGGCCAAGCACCAATGCGCGAACAAAATGGGCTGCGCCCGCTGTAAATGCGTGAATCCTGGAAAAACCGTGTCGCGCTCGCGCTCGGCTAATTCAAGCAAACTTAAATTGGCGGCGTCAATTTCCGCAAGGCGAACGCGCGTTTGCTTCAAGCACCACAGACGCAAATCCGTGGCCACTTGATCATTGCGGCTGCGACCCGTGTGAAGACGTTTACCCCAATCACCAACACGCGCCACCAATTCGCGCTCCACCCAACTGTGCACATCCTCATCGGTGGCTTTGCTCAAGAGCGTGGGATCTTTCTCCGCCAATGCCGCGATTTCACGCAGCGCTTTTTCAAGTCGCGCGCGGTCGCCGTCGCTGATCACTTCAGCGCGCGCCAACGCATGGGCCCAAGCAATGGAGCCTTCAATGTCCTCTTGAATAAGTCGTCGATCAAATGGAAGACTGTCGTTGAACGTTCGAAAGAGTGAATCTTGCTGGCCTTGAACTCGTCCTTGCCAAATAGAGGTCACCGACTTGCTCCACTCTTGCCTGATGTATTGGTGTTGTGAATACCAAACAGTTTATTTAGACCAAGCATGGCGCGAATGCGGCTGGGCAGCGAGAAAAGTCGAATGAAGCCTTCAGCGTGTTGTTGGTTATAGACATCGTCCTCTCCAAATGTGGCAAATGCCTGCGAATACAGTGAATTTGGACTGCGCCGTCGCGTGGTGGTTGCGCTTCCTTTATAGGCGCGCACGGCCACTTCGCCTGTCAACGGTTGTGCCAAAGATTGAATGGCCGCCCACTGCGCCTCACGCAACGGCGCAAACCAACGACCATCATAAATCACACGCGCAAAATCATTGGCAAGTTCCTCGCGAAAGCGCATGGAGTCGCGATCAAGAACAATTTGTTCAAGACCGCGCAGGGCCTCCATAAGAATAGTTCCGCCTGGGGTCTCGTAGCAGCCGCGGCTCTTCATTCCCACAAGGCGGTTCTCAACCATATCAACGCGGCCCACGCCGTGGCGCGCGCCAATTTCATTCAGCGCGTCAAGCAGTGTGACCGCTGAAAGTTTTTTGCCATTCACGCTTACGGGAACGCCATGCTCAAATCCAACAACCACTTCTTCTGGCTCATTGGGCGCGCTCTTTGGATCGCTTGTGCGAATCCACAAATCTTCTGGTGGCGCGTTCCACGGATCTTCCAGCTCCGCGCCTTCATGTGAAACATGCCAGGAGTTGGCGTCGCGCGAATAAATTTTTGTGGCGCTGGCGGCGCACGGAATATTTCGCTGCGCTAAATAGCCAAGCATGGCTTCGCGGCTGCGCAAATTCCATGAACTTTCACGCCACGGCGCAATCACACGCAATTGCGGCGCCAACGCCGCATAGACGCTTTCAAAACGCACTTGATCATTGCCTTTGCCAGTGCAACCGTGCGCCACGGCGTCGCAATTTTCTTCCAGCGCGCATATGACCTGAGCTTGCGCAATGCAAGGGCGAGCAATGCTGGTGCCAAGAAGGTAGCGCCCCTCATACACGGCGCCAGACATGACCATTGGAAATACAAAGTCCGTCAAGAATGACTGCTTCAAATCTTTAATCACGCATACGCAGGCGCCGGAGTCGGCGGCTTTCTTTTCAATGCCGACAAGTTCTTGCGCGCCTTGGCCAACATCGGCCACGCATGCAACCACTTCGCAGTCGTAGGTTTCGCGCAACCACGGAATGACGCAACTGGTATCAAGACCGCCTGAGTAGGCAACGCACACGCGCTTTGGTTTTTTGGAATGTGTTGGCGCAGCGGGGGCGGAATGATTATTTTTGGTGGCGCTATTCATAAGGGACTCCGAGTTGTGTGAGAGGTGCGAGTTGTATTTTTACCCAACGAGTCTTGCGTTGGTGTTGTGAGTAGATTCAAAAGCAGCGCATTTTGAATGTGCATTCTATTTTCCGCCTGATCAAAAACCACGCTGTGTGGACCATCAATGACTGCGTCCACCACTTCATGGCCGCGGTGCGCGGGCATGCAGTGCATGAAATACGCGTTTGATCCAGCCACGGCCATGACATCAGGGGTAACACAATATGGCTTAAATATGGCTTCCTTTGTCGTATTTTCTGTTTGGCCCATGCTGGTCCAGGTGTCGGTGTACACGGCGAACGAGCCTTGAATGCGATTGATGTCGTTGGTGTATTGAAGCGTCGCGCCAGTGCGGCAAGCGCGCGCTTGGCAATCACGAACAATGTCCGCGCAAGGCGCGAATCCTTGCGGCGTGACCACGATCATGGACGCGCCCAATGTCGCCGTGAGTTCCATAAGCGAGTGACAGACATTGTTTCCATCGCCCACCCAAGCTAGTTGATGTTTGCGGCAATCAAATCCAAGCTCCACCAACGTCATGTAATCGGCCAGCGCTTGGCATGGATGATGAATGTCGGAGAGCGCATTGATGATTGGAATTGTCGCGTTTGCGGCAAGCGCGGTGATGGTGTCGTGGCTCATGGTGCGCGCGACAATGCAGTCGCTCCAGCGCTCAAGATTGCGGCTGTAGTCGGCGATTGTTTCACGCTCTCCAATGCGCAACTTTTCATGGTCTAAGTACACGGCGTGCCCACCCATGCGCGCGAAACCAATCTCAAAGCTAACTCGCGTGCGCAGCGACGGCTTCTCAAACAACATGACAAGTGAGCGTTGCGCGAAGTGATCCTTGTATGGGCGGATGTCCGCCTTCAGCGCGCGACCAAGTTCAATCAACGGCATCACTTCATGCGAACTTAAATCCATAATGCGCGTGACGTCTTTGGTGGCTAAACGAGTGTGCGCATGCATTAGGAACGTTCTCCAATTTCGCACAGGTGCTTTGATGGCAGAAATAGCGTTCCGACCGCGGTTTCACTGCCTTTATTGCGTAACGCGTCCGCAATATTGGCATCAGTCCAACTGGCGACCAGGGTGGCAACGCCCGATTGCTCGCTGGCCTCTAGCGCCGAGCGAACTTTGGCGATCATGCCGCCAGTGATGGCGCCACTATTCGTAAGGCGCTCAACACCAGCGTAATTCAGTGAGGCAATAATGTTGCCCGCGCCATCTTTCACGCCCGCAACATCTGTCAGCAAGACAAGCAGGCGCGCCGAGACAATGCGTGCGATTGCGGCTGCGGCTTCATCGGCGTTGACATTGAGAAGTTCACCCGCGTCATCCATGGCGATGCTGGAGAAAATAGGAGTGCACCCATTGCGCAGCAGGGTTTGAATAAGGTTCGCGTCGCCGCCCGTGATCTCACCAACGCGGCCAGCGTCAAATGAAAATTTCTCACTCTTGCGCGCCGTGGTTGTGGCGCCATCAGCCAGCGTAAGACCAACCGCGTTCACGCCGCGAGCGCGCAGTAACCCCACAAGTCGAGCGTTCAGTTGCCCCGCCAACACGCCCGCAATTTCCAGCATGTGTTCTGGCGGAGTGATGCGAATGCCATCGCGCTTGTGACTGGTGTGGCCCAGCAATTGCAAATGTCGGTCGACACTCTTTCCACCGCCATGCACCAACACGACATGGTGATCGTGTTGAATAAAGTCGGCAAGCGTTTGAAAGAACGCGGCATTCTGCGCGGGTTCATCCAGCAACGCGCCTCCCAATTTAACAACAATTGGCTTGTTTCCTATTGGTTTTGGCTCTGTATGCGTGCGCATGGAAGGCTTCAAATGGCCACTCCAACTGAGTGGGCGGGAAGCAATCCCATGGTCTGGGCACATCCCATTCGTATATTCATGCATTGCATGGCTTGGCCCGCCGCGCCTTTGACCAAGTTGTCAATGGATGACGCAATGACCAAGTGATTGTGCGCGGCGTCAACCATGAGCGAAATATCGCAGTAGTTGGTGCGCTCCACGGCGGCAATTGAACTCCACACTCCGGCGTCTAGCAATCGTATAAATGGTTCGTCGGCGTAGTGCGCTGCAAGCGTTTCGCGAACCTTGGACTCGCTCACGCCGGGCATAAGTTCAACATGAATGGTGCTGACAATGCCGCGATCAAGCGGCAGCAAATGCGGCGTGAACAAAATATCCAGTTGCGTTTCTTGCCGCATCTCTGGCTGATGCCGGTGTTGAAGCGGGCTGTACGGTTGAAAGCTAACTTCGCAAAATAAATTTTTGGTGGTGGCGCCACGGCCTGCGCCACTGACGCCGCTTGCGGAATCCACAATCACGGGTCGTGAACAATTGAGAAGTTTCGCATTCATGAGTGGACGCAAGGGCAGAATGACGGAGGTTGGATAGCACCCCGCGCAAGCGATCAAGTCAGCATCAGCGAGCGCAGCGCGATTGAGTTCCGGCAAGCCATACACCGCTTGTGCAAGCAAATCGCTTGCTGGATGCGTGAATCCGTAATGCGCCGGATACGCCGCGGCGTCGCGCAAGCGAAACGCCGCTGACAGATCAATGACAATCAGTCCGTGCGCAAGCAGGGCTGGCGCCAACTCGGCGCTGGCCTCATGCGGAGTGGCCAAGAAAATAACTTTGGCGCCGCACGCCACGATTGCCTCAACAGTGGCCGTATGAATAGGCAAGTCGTTGACGCCACGCAGCCGTGGAAAAATATCCGACATGACGCGCACCGCCGCGTTGCTTGCGCGCTCCGAGGCGAACAAGGCCACGACCTCCACCAAAGGATGGGCCGCGGCAATGCTGGCCAATTCGGCGCCGGTGTATCCGGCCGCTCCAACAATAGCTATTCGAATTGGTGTCTCGTTCAAGGTGTGTTGCATGTTATTTGCGAATTGGCCTACGCGGCCTTTCCCCGTTGCCCTGCAAAATATTTTTTAGACGAGTGGCCAAGTTGCGCGCCAGCGACGCGCTCTTTGCGACCAACAAGATAGTGTCATCGCCCGCGAGCGTGCCCAGCGAACCCTCCAAGCGAATTCGATCAAGCTCAACCGCAAGCGGAGTAGCGTGGCCTGTGCGCGTGCGCAAGACCACCATTTGTCCACCAACCTCCACATCCAGCAGATAGGTTTGCACCGCGGCGCTGATATCGGAATTATTCACGGCGGCGGAGCCTGGCAACTGCCAACCCGTAGGGCCCTTCATGACGCCAAGATCAGCCAAATCCCGCGATAAAGTGGCTTGTGTCACGTCCACGCCCTCGGCGCGCAATTGTTTCAGCAAGCCATGTTGACTTGTAACGCGGCCCGTTTGCAGAAGCCGTTCAATCATGCGCCGACGAGTTGGTTTGGAGGAATCCATAGGAGGTATAATTATGCAACAACTGTATAAAAAAGCAAGAAGATAATAATATTATTTTTGGTAATTTTGAAATTGTTGAATCGCTCCACGCAACGACTTGCAATTGGAAGTGCGTTACTCGCCACCATCTCTTTCGCCACCATTGCCTTCGCTGACGACGCGACGGATCGTTTTCTAAAGGCGCTCTCCACCACAAAGATGGGAGATTCCCGATTTGGCACGCTGAGGGAAACGCAGGACTTTGGAACATTCTGGTTAGTGCCCAATGTGGATCCTTTCTTTGGCGCGCATAAGCCCTTCATTCGCTTGGCGCTGGACGCTCCGCAACCACTTCCAATTGATGAAGGTCGAATTGATCCGCTTCTTTCAATCGATCCATTTTCCCCCATCACGTCGCCGCTTCGCAACTTGGAATTGTGGATGCGTGAAAGATTGAGCGTGAAGACTGACTTGTACAATTGCACCGTTGCCCAGCAAGCCAGCAGCAGCATTGCGGGCCAGGTTCGTGGCGCCGTCAGCAATCGCTTCAGCTACCGAATTGATTGGAAAGCCTGGGAAATAGAGGGAATTGGCCTGGGCTCCATTACCGCGCAATTTCGCGCCAACAACAATTGGAGCGCGCAGAATGTGAATCTCAGCGCGGCGATTGGTTCAAATATTGTCATTGTGGATTCGGTTGAAAATTCAATGAACACATTTTTGTCGCGCCTCTACGCGCAGCAAGGTTTTTGCGATGACCGCATTCTTGTTGGCGCCGGAAAAATTCTTCCCAACGACACCACGGGCGTAAATTTTTTCGCCGACGATGAAACCAATCAATTTCTTGCCAGTTGCTTTGACGGTGGCGACGCCATGCCCATTGGCTGGAACAGCTATCTGCCTGGCGCCTTCGCGCAATTTATTCCTGTTGATGGTTTTTATGTCAACACACTGTTGACCAGTCCGCTTGGCGCGTTGAATTCGGGCGGCGGATTTGGAACCGTGGGCGATGGCTTCTATCTTGTCGGCGCGGAAGCTGGCATTGTCACGGCCCTTGGCGCGGACAAGGATCTCATTGGCCGCTATTCCGTTTTTGTGTGCAACACCAACGCCGGCAACGATACGCCCAGCACCAACACCAAGCAGTCTGGCAACGCCATGACGCTTATCGCGCAGCAATTTCTTGACCGCGACATGGGCGTGTGGTTGGCGTATCAATTAAGCGACTCCAATATCAGCCCCGCCTCGCAGGAAATCACCACGGGCGTCAGTTTGGAAAATGCGTTTGGCCGCCATGGCGATGGCGTTGGTCTTGGTTTGGCCTGGACCGATTCATCCACGGCGGGGGATCGCCAGCAAAAAACAATTGAAACCTACTATCGTCTGCGGCTGACAGGCAGCATGGAATTGACCGCGGATCTTCAATTGATTGATGATCTAACCAATCCGCAAGCCAAGGGCGGAGCGACGTGGGTGTTTGGCTTGCGCTCTAAAATAAAATTTTAATTGACAAGATTGGTTTGTGTAACGCATCACGTGTGTATCGCACAACAAAAACAATTCACAACACTTTGATAAAAACCTTGCACCGCAACAAAAAACCAGGACGTGTGGGACGTCCTGGTTTACAAATGCAAGTTTAAAAAAATCAAACGACCAGTTTAGGAATTGGCCTTAGTTGAAGTTGGAGTTTCAACGGTCACATCCGTGGCAGCAACAACTTTCTTTGGCTTGGCCGCTTTCTTTGGCTTCTTCACAGCGGTTTCACCCGTGGCCATAGTCGCCGATTCGCCATTGGCAACGGCGTCGCCCTCTGGCTTTGCCGCCGCGGCTTTTTCCGCCTTGGTTGGCGCAGGCTTTGGCGTTGGATGCTTGCGCTTGTACGCGTCAATGCGCGCACGATCTGGAGACAACATTGCGGAGAGTCGCTTGCCGTTGAATCGCGGCGGACTATCCAAGCGCGCCAGATCAACCAACTTTGCGATGGCATCGTTCAATTTCACGGCGCCAATTTCCTTGTGCGCCATTTCGCGGCCCTTGTAACTGGCCACCAATTGAACTTTGTGTCCTTCAAGCAGAAATCGCCGCGCTTGTTGCACGCGAATCTCAACATCATGCGGATCCACTTTCATGCTGCGACCCAAGCGAACTTCCTTCATTTCAAAGGTCTTGGTCTTGCGACCTTGCTTGTCCTTCTTGGCCTGCTCGTATTTGTACTTTCCA
>CAIWNO010000235.1 GCA_903914045.1 uncultured bacterium
GCGCTCCACAATGAGCAAGAGCAGCGTGATTCCCAACACTGGAGTTGCAAGAACTTGAATAATGGCTGTGGCATAAATGGCCCACAGGAACAGCGGCATGCGGAACCACGTCATTCCAGGCGGACGCAATTTGTGCACGGTGACAATGAAATTTAAACCAGTGAAGATGCTGGAGAAACCAAGAATGAACACGCCTGTGAGCGCGGGAATAACTCCGCCAGCTGGCGTTGTTGTGGAGTATGGCGTATAGAAAGTCCAGCCCGTGTCAAAGCCGCCAAGCAGCAAACTGCTTACGGTGAACAGCGCGCCAAAAATCCAAAGGTAGTAGCTGAACAAATTCAGTCGCGGAAACGCGACATCTTTGGCGCCCAACATGATGGGCATGATGAAGTTGCCAAGCGCGGCGGGAATGCTGGGAATAATCACCAAGAACACCATGATGGCGCCGTGCAGTGTGAAGAAATGGTTGTAGACATCCGCCGTCACGCCGGGAATGGTCATGCCTGGCGTAAGCAATTCTGTGCGCACCAGCAACGCAAACACGCCGCCTACAAAGAAACTGGTCAGCACGCTGACTAAATACATAACGCCAATGCGTTTGTGATCCAGCGTGAAGGCCCAACTCATAAATCCACGCGTGTGCGTGATGTAATTGTCGGGACGCGTGGCTGTATCCAAGGGTTGTGAAAGATTAATTGTTGTCATGTCACTTCTACTTTCAGAAATACTTTTTTCAATGATCAAAACAAATTCCGCTACTTCATGCTCACTTTGGGGGCGGCTGGAACTTCCTTCAAATACTTGCCCTTGTTATCAAACTCATCCAAATGTTTCATGAATCCAATCACGGCATCAATACCCTTGTCATTCAGTTGACCCTTGAAACTTGGCATGGCATTGGCGTAGCCAGCCACGACATGTTCGCCGGGATTTAAAATAGACGAACGAATGTAATCCTCTGGTGTTTGATATTGCTTGCCCGCGCCAATTTGACTTTGGTAACCCGTGCCGTCGACAAACTTGCCGTCGCCGCCTTCGCCACCACTCACGCGCGCCCACAAACCTTTCCACGATGGACCGATGCCTTTGGTTCCATCCAGTGAATGGCATTGCTGGCAACGCGCGTACAACTTAGGACCCGCGCGGAAATACAATTCCTCTTCTGGAATTTTGTCCAACCACTGACTTTGCGCGGTCAGCCACGCGTCAAATTCTGGTTGGGCCAACGCGTAGACCTTGCGATTCATATTGCTGTGGCCAGTGCCGCAATATTCAGCGCAGAATAAATTGTGGCCCCAGCCTTCAGGCGTAATGTCATCGGTTTGAAACCACAAGTATGAATAGCGGCCTGGCACAAGGTCCTTCTTCACGCGGAAGTCCGGGATGTAGCAGCAATGCAACACGTCGGAACTGCGCATGGACAATTTCACGGGGCGACCCGTTGGAACATACAAGTCATCGCTGGTGGCGCCGTTGGGATACTTGAAGAGCCATCCCCACTTCTGCGCGGTCACCGCGATCTCATATGAATTCTTTGGCGGCGTCATGAAGTTCAAGTAATCACGAAAGCCAAAGTAGAAAATGAAGATGACAATCAACAATGGAACAACAGCCCAAGTTGTTTCAAGCGGCAAGTGATGCAGAGGACCGTCGGTGCGGAATGGACGATCCTTTTTCATGCGGTACTTCACCACCAGAATCACAAGCGCAATGACAATGCCAATAAAGAAAAAATAACAAACGACATTGATCCACCAAAACATGTGATCGCTATTGGCGGCCAAGTTGCTGTCCGGCGGCGGAAGCCACAAAGTGCGTCCTTCGCGCGGATCGCCTGCGAGCATGTTTGAAAGGATGGTGGTTGCAATATTCATGGGAGGACTTCTATCTTTGGAGGGCTAATGGTTTCAGACCACTCCTGACATCATATTTTTTGCATTCACATTTTCGGTCTTTGGAGCCGCCAAACGCTTGCTTCGGGCTTCATTGCGCAGCAGCATCCACACCACGCTTCCAAGCGCAAGCAAAGTAACCGCGCCCGCCAGTTGCATGACGCGATACGCCCAGATGACATAACTGCCTTTGGCGGGATCAAATTGATGACACCAAAAAACAAACTGGTCGAATGTGGAGCCAAGCTTTCCTTCACCCGCATCCGTGAGCGCCAAGCGTAAATCCGTTGGTGATTGCGCCACGCCCGGCAAATATTGCGCCAACCGTCCGTCGCCTGTCACAACAAATACGGCCGCGGGGTGCGCGTACTCGCCGTTGTCCATTTTGCGATAAGGAAACCCAACCGCGTCGGCAATGCCGCGCACGCTGGCTTCTGAGCCCGTCAAAAATCGCCAGCCTTTTTCTCCGCCGGCGCGCGCGTATTCCGTGGCGTAGCCCTTGCGCTTGGCCGCCGCAAGTTCAAATGTTTCCTCTGGATTGATGCTGATGAACAACACATCAAATTGATCGCCTACTGACCAATCAAGTCCTTGCATGCCACGCACCAGACCGTTCAGCGCAAGGCCGCACAACATGGGGCACTTCATGTAGCCAAGCTGCACAAGCTTGGGGCGACCGTCGGCGAACAATTCACCAAGCGTGATTGCTTTTCCAGTTTCATCCACCAAAGCGGATTGCATTGGCAACACAACGCCTCGTTGATCCTTCACTTCAAGACCCGCGAGTTCCTTGGGCGCATCGGTGGTTTGCACTGGTGGTTCATACCCGTGTGGGTCAAGCGGTCGCTGAGCAAAAACAGATTGCGCCAAAGCCGCCACCGCAATTAAACAGACAAGCAGTGTGGCTTGGCGCGAATTCATTTTTTTACCCCAGGTTGCGCGGCGGAAGTTGGGGCGGGTGTTGCGGCTGGTGTTGCGGCTGGCTTACTGTCGGCGGGCAAAGTTCGTGGCGCGCTCTTGGCGTCTTGAATCACCATTTCCATGGCGCGGTCGATTGGAATACGCATGAATGTCGCGGTTTTTCCATCTGGCAA
>CAIWNO010000236.1 GCA_903914045.1 uncultured bacterium
ACGCAAACCCACGGCAGCGGAAGCGTTTGCGTGGCCACTTGCATATTGCCGGCAAGTTCTGGCGCGTGCGTGTCCCACAACTCGCGCACCAAGTCCTGCGAGTTGCACTGCGACGAAAGATGCAGCAGCACAATGTGTCGCAGCGCGCGCTTGCCATGAATGTGAAGCACGGCTTGCATGGCCTCCACATTTGAAAGATGTCCGTGGCCACCCATGATGCGCTCCTTCAAGAAATCCGGCCGCGAAGAATGTTGTTGCATGCGCGCGTCGTAATTGCTTTCAATGCAAAGTGCGTCCACGCCTGTGAAAAATGCCAGCGCGTCGCTAGACATGCGACCCAAATCCGTGGCCCAACCCATCGATACGCCATCAGTTGAAATGCGAAAGCCGGTTGAACCCGCCTTGTCATGCGGCAAAGCAAATGCTTTGATTTGCAGAGATAAAGCATGGGATTCAGTCTCCGCGTCGAGCATGTTCGGTGGTTGAATTCCAGCGTTGGCAAGGGCGCGGTGGTGCGCATTGCGCGCAATGACCTTGGCGTTTTCAAAGGGCCAGCGCCGCGCCCATCCACCATGCAAATGGTCCGCGTCGGCGTGCGTTAGAAGAATGGCGGCAATTTCATGTGGCTTGATATTTTCCACCGCGAGAGCGCCGCATAATTTACGCGGCGACAAACCTAAATCAATAATCAAATGCGTTGGCGCATCATCGCGTGGACGCAGTGAAACAATCGCGGCGTTGCCGTGGCTGCCGCTGGCCAAAATACGAATGCGAATGGGTGGATGCATTTATTCCACAGTGGTCGTGATGGAAGTTCCGCGCAACGCGCTTCCTGTGCTTGGAGTAATGGGGCGTTTCGCGGTCTCAATGAAGCGCATGTATTCCTGCACGATCGGATTTTCTTTACGCTCCGCCAAAGCGATCAGCACATTGGGTCGTGATAGTTTTCTTCTTTGAACCACTTCATAGACCCAGCGGACGGTGTCAATATCCGCGCGCAGCATTCCGCTGCGGCGCATACCGATTAAATTCAAACTGCCGGCGACATTGATGGCGGTCAGCATGAAAAACGCAGGCAAATCCGTGCTTAAACCTGTCAAGCCACCAAGAAAGGCCCCACGACCTACGCGCGCAAATTGATGCACCGTGGATACGCCGCCAAAAATAACTCCATCGCCAATTTCAACATGTCCGCCAAGAGAAACATTGTTGGCAAAAATACATTTGCTTCCAACCACACAATCATGGGCGATATGACTGTTGGCCATGAGATAATTTTTATCACCAATGCGCGTTGGTAATTCCATTTTCGCTCGGTGAATGCTCACTGATTCACGGAAGGTGTTGTCGTCGCCAATCACGCAACCAGCACCAGCCTTGTCTGGATCAAAACCCAAATCTTGCGGCGGGTATCCAACGCTACAGCCTGGATAAAAACGATTGCGTTCGCCAACAGTCAGCGGACCTTGCATGGAAACTTGGTGCATCAATCGCGTGCCAGCTGCAATGGTGATGGGCCCCATGGTTCCATCAAGCACGCAGAAGGGACCAACTTCGGCGCCGTCAGAAACTTGAACATGGCCAGTGATAATCGCTGAAGAATGCACCTTGGACATATGCGGGATTGTATTGCCAGTCGCGGGCTTGGGCAGCGTAAACTTAAATTTCAATGCAATTGCTACACGTGAAAGATCTTGGAAGAATGTCCTACGCGCAGGCGTTGCAATTGCAGCGTGATGCGCATGCGCAAGTGCTTGCCGTACGGCCAAATCGTGGGCAAATGCAATTGCTTTTGGTGGAGCATGATCCGCAAGTCATCACGATTAGTCGTCGACCAGATGCGGCGAAAAATGTTCTGGTGTCGCCGCAGCGGTTGGCGGATTTGGGTGTTGAGTGCGTGGAGACCGACCGCGGTGGCGATGTCACGTGGCATGGACCGGGTCAATTGGTGGTGTATCCCATTCTTGATTTGGAGCGCATGGGTTTGCGCATTCATGGCTACATGCGCTTGCTTGAGGAAACAGTGATTCAAGTGTTGGCGGACTTTGGTCTTGAAGCGCGGCGCGACGCGGCGGCGACTGGGGTGTGGGTGCGCGCCAAGGATCAGTCGCTCGATTTAAAAATATGCGCCATGGGAGTGCGCGTGAGTCGATGGGTGTGCATGCACGGACTGGCGCTGAATGTGAATCCAGATCTGGCCGCGTTTAATTTGATAGTGCCGTGCGGACTTGCAGAACGCGCAGTGACAAGCATGCATGAATGCTTGGGCCAGCGTTGCCCGTCCATGGACGCCGTGAAGGAAAATATTGCGCGCAAATTTGAGCAAGCCGTTGCTGCCCATGTCGCGGCGACTGTTAATCCTTCAGACCAAGTTCCTTCATGACATCCGCGGTAATGTCAAGTGATTCCGGCGCGCGCAAGAATGTGCGCGCTTGCACTTGCACCATGGCGTCGCCAAGTTGAGCGGACTCAAATGGTGTGGCGGCTGGAATAAATCGGTACACAACATCTATTTTTTGGCGGTCTGCCACCACATCCACCGCGGTCACCAACTCTCGGTACGCCGATTCCACTTGCCCCGCCATGAGTTTACTTTGGGAGGCGCCGACGCCTTCGTTCCACTTTTGATATTGCCCATACAAGGCCTGCATTTCTTCCTTGCCTTTGGAGAGATCTGGGCTGTCCTTGGGCATGTCGCCATACTTGGCTTTGATCGCCTCCAATTGACGCTCAAAATCCGCGCTTTGTTTTTTGGCGGCCTCCTCAAACTGGCTGCGCTCATCCATGAAGCGGGTGTTGGCCAGCAACTTTTTCAGCACCTTGTCTAGATGCACCGCGGCGCAACTCCACACGCGTGAGGTTGGTTGATCACCCCAGGCAAGATGATTGGCGTCATTGCGAATTGTGAGAACGCCATCTTTGCCTTCCAGCAAAATATTTTGCGCGGGTCCAAGATCCGCCATATTCACGGCGCGCGCATTGGCTGTTGTGTCTGGCGTGGGACGACCAATCAGAAGCCATGCGACTGTGAGAATGGTCAGACAAAACGCGATGCGTTCAATTTTTTTCATCGGGTCAGTTTAACGCAGCGGCGCGAAAGCGTGGGGCTGAGGTTGACAACCAATATGCAAGGGGAGATTGCGCGTGAACATGCGCACACGATTTCAGTGGAATTTTAAAATCGCACAGACGCCGGCTCAATCGCCTTGGTCAAGAATGGCCATGAAAGCCTCTTGCGGAATACTGACCATTCCGATGGTTTTCATGCGCTTTTTGCCGCGTTTTTGCTTCTCAAGCAGTTTTCGCTTGCGGCTAATGTCGCCTCCGTAGCACTTGGCCAGCACGTTTTTACGCAGCGCCTTGATGGACTCGCGCGCAATAATGCGGCCACCAATGGCGGCTTGAAGCGGAATCTCAAATTGGTGGCGATCGATTTGCTTCTTCAGTTTTTCCAAGATGATGCGACTGCGATACTCGGCGGTGGATTTGTGCGTGATCAAACTCAACGCCTCGACCACTTCGCCGTTGACCAGCACGTTCACTTTCACCAAATCATTGGCGCGGAAACAAATGACTTCGTAGTCCATGGTTCCGTAGCCGCGCGTGATGCTTTTCAGCTTGTCGTAGAAGTCATAAATAATTTCCGCCAGCGGCAACTCGTAGTCCAGAATTTGGCGGGTGTCACTGAGATAGCGTTGCGTCTTGAACACGCCGCGGCGCGAGTCGCTGAGTTTCATCAAGTCGCCAATATTTTCATTGGGACAAATAATTTCAATTTTAACAATGGGCTCCTCGATGGCCAAGACTTGGCTCATGTCGGGCAAGTCCGCGGGATTGTGAATTTCAACTTTGCTTCCATCGTGGCCAACAATCATGTACGTCACGGTGGGGGCGGTCTGCACAACTTCAACGCCGCCCTCGCGCTCCAGGCGTTCCTGCACAATGTCCATGTGCAAAAGACCTAGAAAACCGCAGCGAAATCCAAATCCAAGCGCCTCGGAGTGCTGAACTTCAAAGGTGAAACTTGCGTCGTTCAAATGCAATTTTTCAATCGCCTCGCGTAGGGCTTCAAACTCGCCTTTCTTGCCACTGCTTCCGTCTTCGTTGCTTGAAGAAGGATAAAAATCGCAGAACACCATTTGCTTGGGCTCTTGATATCCAGGCAGCGGCTCATCGGCGGGATCAAGGTCAAGCGTGATGGTGTCGCCAACGCGCACGTCGGCAAGCGTCTTGATGCTGGCCGCGAGATAGCCCACTTCGGAATGTTCAAAGCGTTGCATCTTTTGCGGGAACGGCGTGTTGCGTCCAAGTTCCGAAACCGCGAAGGTGCGGCCCGTGCTCATCATGCGAATCTTGTCGCCAAACTTTATGCAGCCATCGAACACGCGGAAGTACACCACCACGCCTTTGTAGTCGTCGTAGATGCTGTCAAAAATAAGCGCGCGCAACTTGTTTGACTTTGGCGGCGGCGGCGGAGGAAGTTTTTCACAGATCGCATCCAGCAATTCTTGAATGCCTTGGCCAGTCTTCGCGCTAACAAGAATGCACGTTTCAGCGCGGATTCCAAGCACTTGTTCCATTTCCATGGCAACGCCATCTGGATCCGCGGCGGGCAAATCAATTTTGTTGATGACTGGAATCAACTCCAAATTATTCGCCGTGGCCAAGTAGGCGTTGGCAACCGTTTGCGCTTGCACGCCTTGGGTGGAATCAACCACCAGCACCGCGCCTTCACACGCCGTCAACGCGCGGCTGACTTCGTATGCAAAATCAACATGGCCCGGCGTGTCGATGAAATTCAGTTGATAGGTTTCGCCTTTGAAAACATGTTGCACCGTCACGGCGCTGGCCTTGATGGTGATGCCGCGCTCGCGCTCAAGATCCATGGAGTCCAAAATTTGGTCGCGCGCTTGTCGACTGCTCACCGCGTTGGTGGCTTGCAATAAACGATCGGCCAACGTGCTTTTGCCGTGGTCAATATGCGCAATGATTGAAAAGTTTCGGATGGGCATTGGGGAATAACTTGAGCACAGCATTCTAGTCGACGGCGGCATTGAAGTTGCGCAGGAAATCAAAAATTGTTGGGTTGTAATTCAGTTCCACATTCGGAGCATCGTTCCACTTTCATGCTGGCAAGGCGATGTCCGCACGCCTGACACATGGGCATGCCAAAAGCAGTGATTTCTCGGCGCACAAATGGGGCGTAATAGCGGTTCATTGTGTAGACAAAGAAGAGATGTTGCACCATCAACCACAGCAGCAGCATGCCCCCAACAAGAGCAAGCAAGAGCGTTGGGTCCATGGGGCTTACGACAAATTTTCGCGGATTGAAAGGATCAAAGATCAACAGCAGCAATGCAAACAATAGAGATGGAGCGACGGCAATCAGGGATGAAAGCGCGAGAATTTTCCTGGCTTGAAACATTCGCCAGTTGGCGCGCCAGTGAACCAGGAACCGCGCGCGCATGGACAGTGGGACATATTCATGCATGTGAAACCACAAGCCCCAATCAGAGCGCTTGTGTTTGAAAGTGCTCAAGTGATTCTCTTCAACGAATTGCGACATACGCGTTAATGTTTGTGGCGCGCATTGGCAAGCGGCAAAGAAATGCTTCGGCCAGTCTCATCGTCGGGCTTGACCACAAGGTCGTACTCGGCGCTGTCAACTGCTTCGCACATGACTAACTCGCCTGGCGATAGTTCACGCTTGGAGCGAATGATGGTGGAGCTGTCCACTTGCGGCGCTTGAAACCAGGCGCGGCCGGTGTATAGATGTTCGCCTTTTTTGGCGCGACCTTCGGCTGGCGCGTCCACCAAAACCTCGAGGCGTCGATTGGCTTTTGCCATGTCTGCAACGTGTTTAAAGGCTATTTCCTGCTGTAAAAGCATCAACGCCTCCTCGCGGCGCGCGGCTTCTTCGGGTGGCACGCGCAACTTTGGATCAAGATTCATGGTGCCGCTTGGAGTTCCATCTTCGTGGCTGTACTTGAAGCAGCCCGCCATTTCAAAGCGTTGCTCGCGCACAAATTCAAGCAGTTGCTCAAAATCTTTTTCGGTTTCGCCAGGGTGGCCAACAATAAAAGTTGTGCGCAGAGCCAAGTTTGGAATTTTCTTTCGTAGGCGCGCCAACAAGTCGCGCGTTTGGTCGCTGGTGATATGACGACGCATCAGCGTCAACATGGAATCGCTGGCGTGCTGCAAGGGCATGTCTAAATATTTCACAACACTTGGAAGCGTGGCGATGGCGTCAATCATGGCGTCGGTGAATTTGCTTGGGTAGGCGTACATCAAACGGATCCAACCGCCGCCGCGCTCTTGCGCCACGCGATCAAGACCAGCAAGCAAGCCGGGAAGGCCGCGCTCATCGCCAATGTCAAAGCCCCAACTTGTGGTGTCTTGCCCAATGATGTTCAATTCAAAGGCGCCGTCGTCCATAAGCGCGCCGGCTTCGGCCACCACATCATCAAGTGATTTTGAGCGCATTTTCCCACGAATTGATGGAATTGTGCAGAAGGCGCAGCGTTGATTACAGCCTTCGCTCGCGCGAAGATAGGCCCAATGCCGCGGCGTAAGTCGAAAGCGATTGGCGTCGGATTCAAAGTATCCAACGCCTTTGCCATCCGCGCCGTTGACAGTGAGGCCAACAGTTTTCATGCCGCGCTCTTTGGCGGCTTGCAATGCATTGGCGGCAATCCAGTAGGGGGGATGATCCGCGTCGCTTTGTAAATTGGTGCGCGACGGGGTGACGCCAGTCACGGCCTCCACAACGCGGTCGCGATCAAATACCCCAATCATGGAGTCCACGCCCGGCGCCCACTCCAGAATTTTTGCGCGGTGTCGCTGCACCAAACATCCAGCCACCACAACGCGCTTCAACTCGCCGCGATCCTTGCGCTGCAGAGCTTCGCGAATCACATCCAAACTTTCTTCCTTGCTGGCCTCTAGAAATCCGCACGTGTTCACCACAATCGCGTCGGGTGAATCACTTTCATTCACAGGCGTCAATCCGCCTTCGCGCAACATGGACAACATTTTTTCGCTGTCCACCAAATTCTTGGGGCACCCCAGG
>CAIWNO010000237.1 GCA_903914045.1 uncultured bacterium
GCATGTCCAGATATTGATTGCCGCGGTCGTCCCACAAATGCGCGCCACTTGCGCGAACATAATTATTATCAAAGCCAATCGTGCGCAGAACGGTGGCGAAGCGCGGATTGATGTGCTGCGCGTGCAGTTGCATGCCGCGACCAGCGTTGTCTGAAATAAGTTTGGAGAGATCGAAACTCATGGGACTGATTCGGTTGCAACTGGTCAGGGTTCAATGGTTCATGCTGGCGATACGCGATTTGCAGAATAACAGCGTTGCCGTAAATTTAAAATCATGCAGTCACAGTTCGCGGCAAAAATCACATACCAAACTTGCTCGCACTTGAACTTTGGCCCACGCGACATTCGTCAGCTTTCTTACGCTCGCATGCGCCAAAGTGCCTCAGTCCAAACTTAATTTTTCCAACTTCACTTGTTCAGGTTGCCAGAATTGCGTGAATACTGGCGGCAATGTTGTGGCGGGTTTCGTGGCGGCGTCCATACCAGACATGCCGCTCATACCAGACATGCCACTCATTCCGTCCGCGGGCTTCGCCGCACCATTCATGTTCATGCCGACCATTCCATCCGCGGGTTTCACCGCGCAATGAAACTGCGGAGCTTGCGACACTTGTTAAGCCTGATTGATCCGCCGCTCAAGCACGGCCAGATCCCCCAGTATTTCGGACAGTGGCGGTGGTTCCCCAAAGATCATTGTCGACATTGCCGCATAGTCGCGTTCAAGTTCGCGAACACGCTCATGTGTTGGCAGCAACGAAAGAGTTGCAGGCACCGCCAAATCGTACTTGGCCCAATCGGCATAATAAAATTTGGTCTTGTGTTCAACAACACGCCGTAGTAAATCGAAATCGTTCAACGCATTTTCACAAACCGCTGAACGGGACAGCATGGCCATGTCGTAGTAGTGCCTTGCGTGCCTAGTTGGCATTGGTTTATTCATTGGTCGATGATGCTCAACATGCAAAATGGTCGCCTTCTCCCAAAAAGTTCGATGCACTTTGATCGCCTTCACCATGCACGATGCGTGCTTGAACACATTTTGAAATTGCTCCGCGGCAAATGGCGTGACGCTGTATTCACCACTTGGAATCAACTCAGCATGCGTACCCAACTCCAACAAAATATCGGGTCGAATGTAATCAATGTTGCCGACAGAAGCTGACGGATATCGAAACCGAACAGTGTTCGGATCATTGGGATCCACACTCAACGCCCACTTACCGGTATCGCCAAGCGTTTCTTGAAATCGATGTCTCAGAATCGTCATAAATTTTTCGGCAACATAGGTGTGGCATGCGGTCATCATTTCCGAAAGAAGGCGCTCGCGCTTGGTTCGCGACATGTCCGACATGGGATCACGCGGCCCGACAAATCCAAGTGGCGCATAGTCAATCACCAAATCAATGTCCTCCGAAAAACGCTCGATCAAATGAAATACTTTGGCAAGCGCCGTTCCGCCTTTAAACTGTAGAACATCGCGAGTCTGTTCAATGTTAAAAATGTGCCCAAGCGTCCAACACACCCAGAAATCCTTTTCAATTATTGCTGCTTGAAGTCCGCGCTGCAAACCAGTTTCCTTAAAAAGTTCGCCGCGCTGAATATCTGAAAGCGTCGCGACCTTATCCATGTAGCTCCTCGCGGCAAATGCGTTTGATGGCGGCATGGACCCAGTCCGTTGCCGTTCGCGTGTCCGAAAGAACCTTGCGTCGCAAACGCGCCGGAAGCCAAGCGCGAATTTTTTCTATGTCTTTCTGCTTGACATGTTGCTGACCCCGCGAACGCAATGCCTGCACAATCAGAGCGCTTTGGCTATGTCGAAAGGTGGCTTCTTTCACCGCAGTGCGCTTAAAGCGTAGCGTTGTTGCACCAATCCGATACGAGCGACTTGGTCCATTGGAAAGATAAATTGTCTTGGCGGAAACTTGGCTTGATAGTCCGAGCACATTTTCCGCGGTCGCGCGATCCGGCTGAATCCGCCATCCAAATTTGCGAGCAAGCGCTTCCGCAACCGCGTGAACACCTGGACTGACCACCTTGCCCAACAGTGGACTGAATGTTGGCGCATCATAAATTCCGCGAATAACACGCCGGATCTGTGACTTGCGCACCATTCTGTGCAGCGCCAAGTCGATCGCAGTGCGACTGCCAATATCGATCAAGTCATGTTGGGAAAAAACCCAGCCCATACCTTTACGACGAATTCGTGCGCCGATTCTGATTTCAATGCTTTGCATTTTGACTCCGATCGTGTAAGAAAATCTATCTACTTTTTCTTACATAGTCAAGCCTATTCGATGAATCAATCTGTTCTATCGAATCACAAAAAATTGGCCTTAAAGACTGTTTTTTCAAGCCACATGTATGGCGCAATTAGCCAACTTTCAGCAGATCTTGCCTGCGCGTTGTGTAACACGGGGTACGCATGGCGGCCTTCATAGTCCATGCGGGAGTGCCCAGATTTGCCGCGCCACTTGCATTCACGTTTGCATTTTTAGTTGCGTTGGCGTTGGCCTGTGTGTTGGTATTGGCATTGCCGCACGCGCCAACCTTCAGCGTGTCGCGACCCATGCGCGCGTTGATGGCGTCCATGACGCTCATGGCCTTGATGTCTTGCGCATGCTTATGTTGGTCATCAAAGAGTGAAAATTCAACGGCGCTTGCGGGGCGCAGATCCGAAAGAATGACGCCAGCTTTTTTATATTCAATGCCGTCGCGAAAAATAGTCTCAAGCGCCCCATTGGCCGCCGCAATCAAACGAGTGGTACTGGCGGTACCCGTTCCCATGTTCACCGTGGCACTGTTGTAATACTGCGCGA
>CAIWNO010000238.1 GCA_903914045.1 uncultured bacterium
GCAATGTTGCCGTGCACAAAGGTGTGAGCGGCGTGCGCAGGAAGCGTGTTGAGATTGTTGGGGTTGCCGGCGTAGGTGAGCGCATCAAGATTGATCACGGGTTCATTGCAGGTGGCGAACCAATCCTGAATGAAATTGCTGCCGATAAAGCCCGCGCCGCCGGTGACAAGTATGGACATGGGTGTAAAGGTAGCAGGGGTGGGCGCTAAAATGACAAGCATGGCAACTTCCCATCGATCCACTATTTACTTTGAACGCGATGTTCTCCGCGCGCTGAAATTAAAGTCAGCGACCACGGATACGCCCGTGTCATCAATTGTCAACGACGCGCTGCGCAAGGTGTTTGCACAAGAGGTCAATGACCTTGCGGTCGTGCGCGCTCGACGGGGCGAGCGACCGGTCTCATTTGAGTCCGTCGTGAAAGCGATGAAAAAGAGCGGCAAAATATGAAATATTCATCAAGCCTTCTGCGCTCAAAGAACTGCAGCGTGTGGGTGCGGGGCGCAAGAGTTGGTTCTCTTGGTGTATGCGTTATATTGCATAGATGGCATATAAGACAATTACGCTAAATGTGGAGGCATATGACACCCTGCGAGGACTTCGGTCACAGCCAAAGGAGTCGCTTTCGCAAGTTGTATTGCGCCTTGCCCAAGGCTTTACACGGTCTACAAGTGGAAGCGCATTGGTGGACAAACTTTTCGCTTATAGCTCTGACTTATGGCTGCCTTCCGATTCCGAACTTGATCGGCTAGATGAAATTCAGGGGCAGCAACGAGCGCCACGGTGCAAAACGCTTGGCGCGCTATAAGCGACAACGATTTGTGGATTGCCGCCACGGCTGCCCGGCACGCGCGCCCGCTTGTCACGCGCAATGTCCGCGACTTTGACAACCTGCCCGGCGTGGTTGTGCTGGGGTATTAAGCGTGTTGCCTCAAAGTGTGTTCGTGAACGCCCCGTGAAGTGTGTGGCGCACATCAACATCAGGAAAAACAGCATGGATTTCTGAAATTGGCCCGCAGAGCATTAGCCTGCAAAGATGCTTGAATTGGTCAAAAAAATGGAATCTGTGAACACACAGTTCAGCGGGCGACTGCCTTTGGCTGAAGATTGTGTACATAAAAATAGCATGATAAATTTGTATTGTGTATCATGGAATAGTAGTTTATCCAACATGTCATCGATCAAATTACGCCTTCTTGATTATGTACAAACCCTAAGCGGACAACGACCCGATCTGACCGCAGTGGTCGCTTCGACTTTGCCGCTGTTCTTGCGCCAACGCTATTCAATTTGCATAGCGCGACTATTTGGCAGAAAAACATTTCTAGCTATTGAATCGGAAGATTGGGAATCCTCAACCCCCGGCGAGTACGCAAAGCACGCCCAGATGCTTGGAGTCAAACTTGGCGCGCCCGTTATTGTGGTATTGCCAATATTGCCGTCCCACGCCCGCAATCGAATGGTTCATATGGGCATACCGTTCATCATTCCAGGCAGTCAAATATTTATCCCAGGTGGCATGATTGATTTGCGCGAGCGGTTTCCTAAGCCAAAATCGAAGCGTGAAAAATCATTTAGCCCCGCCACGCAATGTGCGTTGCTGTACCACTTGTTGCGTGAACCATTGGCAAAGATGTCGCTGAAAGATATCGCGCGGCGCATTCAGTATTCACCAATGATGATGAGCAAAGTGAAGGACGAACTGGAGGCGGCGAACATTTGTAGAACTGCGCGCGCTGGACGTTCGATGGTTCTTGAATTCACAGCGACTGGCGGCAAACTTTGGCAACAACTCGCAAAGGAACTGGTCACGCCCGTTAAGAGAAAGCACTGGATTCGCTGGGAAAAACGCAAAAATCAATTGCTGCTTGCCGGCATGAGCGCTTTAAGCGCGCGGACCATGATTGGCGACGATCGCTTGCCCACATACGCGCTCACGCTTGGCATGCTTGGTGAATTATTAAGCCACGGCATGTGCGAAATTTGTCACGACGCCGACAACGCCACGGCACAAGTTGAGATTTGGTCGTACGACCCCAATCTTCTTGGTGATGGCAAATTGGTGGACCATCTTTCGCTGTATCTCAGCATGGCGGATTCTCCTGACGAGCGCGTGCAACAGCAGTTGGAAATTCTTCTTGGACAAGTGAAGTGGTAAAGGGCCTTGAAATTTTTCGGGAACGATTAGGCAAATTCGCTGAGTCAATGACATTCATCGGCGGAGCAGCTTGCGATGAATGGTTTGCCGCTATGGGATTGGAATTTCGTACGACAAAAGATCTAGACATTGTCTTGCTGATCGAAGTGATCGCGCCAGAAGCGATCAAGGCACTGCGCACATTTATTAATGAAGGCGGCTACCAAATCCGACAAAGGACAGATGGTGTGCCCGTGCTCTTTCGATTTGCACAGCCTACGAATGAGCGGTTTCCACTTGAACTGGAGTTTTTCTGCCGCAAACCAGACGGGCTGTTTCTTGGGGAAGCTCAGAACATCATTCCGTTACTTGTTGGCGCGGATCATCACAGTTTGTCGGCGATTCTTCTGAATGATGATTACTACGCTTTGATTCAAACACACAAAATCGTTACCAACGGACTTGCATTTGCAAACGCGACAGCGCTGATTCCATTGAAGGCGCGTGCGTGGTTGGATTTGACGAATCGTAAACGCAGTGGTGAAGTGATTGACACTCAAAAAATCACCAAGCATAGAAATGATATTTTCCGTCTCGCGGCAACGTTGCCTCAAACGAAGGGGCCAAAACTTTCGGATGTAATTACAAGCGATTTGGTTCACTTTTTGAATTCATTTTCCACATCTTCTTCGGAGTGGGAATCAATTTTGAACGCACTGAAGGGCACTCTTGGTGGAAAGTTTCTCCCGGAGGTGCTTTACGCTTCTATACAAAATTATTTCAGTCTTCCAGAGGGAGTAGGTCCGCGACTTTGACAACCTGCCGGGCGTGGTTGTGTTGGGGTATTAAACGTGTAGGCCTTGCAGCGCCAACCATCACTTGCGTCCAAACACACCAAACGTCATCTCTCGCGTAATTCCAGCAAGGTTGTCCACGAATTCCGCGGTGTTCTTGTCTTGGCGGTTGATGTTCTTGAAACGCTCCAGCACCAACGCCAACGCGCCGAACAGGAAAATGCCAA
>CAIWNO010000239.1 GCA_903914045.1 uncultured bacterium
AACCCCATCACTTCTTCACCGCGCTTGCACTCACCAGTGATTGAAACCACATCTCACTGGGACATTGGCATGCGAACACGGCCAATGCGGGGAGAGGTGGTGTGTGGCGACATGACTATGGCCGTGCAAATGGACAACGGCATTTTGCTGGTCATTGCCGACGCGACTGGCCACGGGGTACAAGCCAACGAATTAATTGGAAGCCTGTCGAAATTTGTGCTGGAGCACGCCACCAATGATGTGAAGGCATTGTTGACTGACATGCATGCTTTTCTGAAAGGCTCGATCGGCGCGGCGGTCGGGGCGCTGTTTGTGGATACACAACTTTGCACATTGAGCTATGCGGGAGTGGGCAACACTGGCGCCTCTCGCCGAGTGGGTGCGCCTTGGCGACCTGTATCAAAGGACGGCGTGTTGGGACAACGCTTGCCCACATTGCTTGAGCAAAAAACACAACTGTTGCAAGGAGATCTAATTTTGATGTGGAGCGACGGATTGTCCGAGCTAGCTTGCGGAATGTTCGCTTCACGCAACTTTTACAAGTCGTCGGCGCAATTGGCAACCGAGTTAGTGCGAGAATTTGGAAAACCGCATGATGACGCCAGTTGCATGGTGTTGAGGTGGCTTCCCTAATGCTGCTGGCCGATCTTCATATCAATTCGATCGCCAATGTGGAAATTGCACGTAGGAAAATGTACGACTCATTCATGTTGCTGACCAACGATGTTCCTTTTAGCGCCAAAGCCACCAGTGATTTTAGCGAATTGGCTCGACACTTTGCGCAAGCCGAAAATAAATTGGTGGCGCATGTTTCTCTGAAGCGCGATGGTCAGGGACGCGCCCTGGACTTGGATTTTGTTTCACAATCAAAGCCTGCATTCAATGGAATGGTTGCCCAGCAGAGCGAAGATGGCTGGCATATAGCGCGCACGTATCCCGTGAGCGCCAATTGGGTGGATCAGGAAATTGTGAACCAAGTACGCGAGATCCTTTTGTTGAAATCCCGCGAAGAGTTGTTGACACAGAACAATGATCTGCTGCGCAAAACCATGCATGATCGCACGGATTCGCTGAACAGACTGGCGACCGAATTTGGCAACATTCAGGATATTGACACGCTGCTCCACCGCTTGTTAGAGGAAGTGCTTGGCGTTTTTTATTGCGAAGCTGGAAGCATTTTGATGAAGGAAGATGGAATGTTGTGCTTCCGACACACGGTCACCGAAAATGTGGATTTAACCGAAAAAATGCTGATGGCCGATGGTAAACCATTGCGTTTTCCAATTGATCGCAACAGCATGGCGGGCACCGCCGCGGTGGATGGACTGCTTGTGGTGAAAGATGCCTACAACATTCCAGCCATCGCCACTTACAAATTCAATCAAACATTTGACAACCTGACTGGATTCAAAACCCGCGCGGTTATTTCGGTGGCGCTGCGCAGTGGTCAAAATGAATTGCTTGGCGTGCTGCAATTATTCAATCCGCACGACCCCGAGACGCGGGAGGCCACCGAGTTCTTTGAGGACGACCAAAAGCTGGCGTTGCATTTTGCCAGAATGGCTTCATTGGCCATCGAGCGCTCGAGCATGACACGCACCCTGGTGCTTCGCATGATCCGCCTTGCGGAAATGCGCGATCCCAAAGAAACCGGCGTACATGTGAAGCGAGTCTCGGGCGTGGCTAAGCGCTTGTATGTTGCATGGGCGAAACGCCGCGGATTGTCGCAAGAGATGATGGACAAGCAACTGAATCACTTAGGTCTTGCCGCTATGCTGCATGACGTTGGCAAGGTTGGCATTGACGACGCTATATTGAAAAAATCCGGCAAGTTTGACCCCGATGAACGCAGCAAGATGGAAATGCACGCGCACATTGGCGCGGAGGTGCTGCTGGGAGCAAAAATTTCGTTGGACGATGCCACGCGCGACATCATTCTGTATCACCATGCGCGCTGGGACGGCACTGGGTACCCAAGTCACGAACAAATCGTGCAGACACTGGAGAAACTTGGCGAAGACACCTCCAATGTGCCCCAACCAAAGGGCGAAGGCATTCCTTTAAACGCACGCATTGTGGCTATTGCAGACGTATTTGACGCGCTTATATCTAAGCGCGCGTACAAAGATGCATGGGCTCCAGAACAAGTACGCGAGGAAATTGCAAAATGCTCCGGCACACAGTTTGACCCAGAGTTGGTGGAGTTGTTTGTATCTGACTTTGACGAATACCGCAAGATTCACGCCGAATTTCAAGAGTGATGCGACAGCAACACGCCAGTGTCAGCGATCAGTTGTTCACAGAATGCCGATGTATCTTTCACTCCTGCAACTTGCATGAAACCAATTGTGCCCGCAGTGGGTCGCACCCATGAAAGGCGATTGGCGTGACGGACCAAGAACGCATCCATAAGTGCAAGGTTTGCAAGCACAATCGCACGGTTTCGATCCGCGAAGACATGGCGGTGTCGTAGCGCGAGTGCGCTGAGCAATTCACTTGGTGCGCTCGAGCAGATCGTTGTGTAGTGCTTGAAGTTGATGATCTTTGTGAGCGCATCATGATCATGCGATGCCAGCCAGCCGAGGCGCAGGCCTGGAAGCCCATAGGTCTTTGACATGGATCCGAGTGATATTGCGCGCCGCGCAGAGTTCGATGACACGGTTGAGCGCTTCGCGCGGCATCATTACTCCTGTCGCATTATGCGGAGTGTTGATATAGATCAATCGTGTGTTTGGCTGGAACGCACGTTCAAGCGCCGCGAGATCGTGAGCCCAATTCGCATTGGCTGAACGTTTCCACTCTGTCACTTTGGCGCCAGTGGAGCGCGCCACTTGCAATGCAGATTCGTAGCAGGGTGTTTCGACGACAACATGATCGCCAGGTTGCAAGAGCGCGTGATAGGCGGCGAAGATTCCTTCTTCGGCTACAGAGACAACGACAATGTCATGCGCGGTGGTGGTTGTATAAATCGCGGATGCGGCGGCGCGCATTTCTGGCGCGCCTTCGCTTTGCGTATATCGAAGTTGTTGCGAGAAGAGTCGGTCTGCGGCGTCGGGTTCAAGCGCCAAAATATCCGCAATCGAAACGCATTCTGCATCGCTGGACGAAAGCAAGTGGGGCGCAGTGAACTCGTGCAATGCGAAGTAATGCTCAATACGAAATGGTGCGATCTGCATTCAACTTATGATAGGAATTCGCAGAGCGGCCACGCGAGCAACAAGGTTCTATCAAACATATAGACGATGCCGCCACCAATTCTCGTAGCCAAAAGTACCGTGCATGATGTGCCGATGTGACGCAAGTATGAAATAGGGTTCTTACTAGTGCCCAAGTGCGGTTGTAGAAGTGTGAAGGGACTTGTATC
>CAIWNO010000240.1 GCA_903914045.1 uncultured bacterium
CTCGCCGGCTTCTCCATTTGGCATGATGACTTCATAGACATACGTTGGCATATGTTGGCCTCTTGCTTAGAGCATAGGTTGAAGGAAGTTTTTTGCAGCAACAATTTCCTCAACGCGCCGCTCACCGCCTTCGCGCTCAATCACTACGGCCACTTCGCTTGGCAGCGTTGAAACCATCCACATGAACTTCTGCCACGGCACTTGCCCCGCACCAACCGCGGTTTCCCTGCCCCAAACATCGGTTTTTCCGCTGGCAATTGCATCCTTGGCGTGCACTTGGCGCACCCGCGGCAGAAGTTTTTCAAACGCCGATAGTGGTTCATCTAAACCATACAACAGCATGTTGGCGGGATCAAAATTTACGCCCACATGCGCGCGATCAAGTTCATCAAGCACGCCATTCAAAGTGTCCGCACTTTCTTGGCCCGTTTCAAACGCAACCCGCACGCCGACGTTGGCAAACAAATCAATCACCTCGCGCAGACGCGTGATCATGGTGGCGCGCGCCGGGTCGCCAACATGCGCGGGCAAAAACCCGGCGTGAAAAGTAACCAGCGAAATGCCAAACTGTTTGGCGATGTCCGCCACCTGCGCGGCGCGCGCGCGATTGTTGGACCAATGCGCGTCAGAACGAACACCGCCCGTCTCACGAATGCGCGCGATGGATGAATAATCCTCGCTGGCCATGGCCAACATTCCACTCTCAATCACAATTGCATTGGAGCGCAGAACATCGATCACGCCTTGCCACACCTCTGGTTGCGCAACCATTGGGGCCAGCGCCAACTGCACGCGATTCATGCCAGTGGCGCGCAATCGCTCAACTAATTCGGCGGGATCATGCGGACGCAGACTCCAAGAGCACACTGCAAGATTGCGCGTTGACATTGCGTTGCAAGCCTAACCCACCATGCATGCGCTATGTTTACATTGTGTTTCACAGGTAAAAACTGCGCTCGCAGCACTAGAAGCCTTGTGCAAGTGCGACTAAGATGATTTTGTGAGTAGTGCCCCCGCTCAATCCGACTTGGTCCAAGCAACGGCTTCCGCGCCGCTTGTCGTAAAACGAACCTTAGCCGAGCGCGCCGAAGCCTTTATTAGCCGCCTGAGCACACGCAATTGGTTCTGGCAAAAAGTGTGCAGCCTCATTTGGTTGCCATTCGCGTTTCGATCGGGAATCACCATGCGCCGCGTGGACTCCAACCGCTTCACGGCGCTGCTTCCATTTAGCCGCGCCAATCGTAATTGGTACAACGCCATGGCTGGCGCGGCGTTGCTTGGCAACAGTGAAGTGGCCGCCGGATTATTCCTATTTGGAAAAGTGGGCAGCGATTATTTTGTGGTGTGCAAGAAAATGGAATATCGATTTCTACGCCCTTGCGTTGGACCCGCGCTGTATGACATCACCGCCGAGCAAGACATTGATGAGTTGGTGAAAGTTGGCGGTGAATTCAACATCAATCTGGCTATTAACATTCATCAGCAAATGGGCAAGCAACGCGGTGACAAACGCGTGGGACGTTGCCAGATTGTGTTCCACTGCACGCCCAAGTCCATGGCCAAGGCGCGTGCGCTTCGCAGGTCGCAAAAAGTCATGGCGCTTGACAACGCCACCACCAATTCAACCGACGAGTGACCTCGACATGTTCGCGTGTTGCGGTCATGATGCGTGAATGCGACGATCCGTTGAAATTATGGGTTGGGGTTTGTATCTCGCGAGTAGTTGGACGTGGTGCATTGGCATGTTTTTGCCCATTCTTCTGCTGCGATGGTGGGGCTGGCCCGGATTTCTCGCGTTCGCCGTGCCCAACATTTTGGGCTGCGTTGCGTTTGGATATGTCTTCACGCCAGAAACCAGCCGCCGATTTGTGACGCGATTTGCGCCCAGCATTCGCTGGTTCGCCTGGGTCACCATCGCGTTTCAATCGTGGTTTGGATCGTGGGCAGACCGCAGATTGGGCATGCAAGGCTTGCTTGGAACATCGGTGAATTGGTCCGACTTGTGCAGGCTCTTGCCACTTTTATTTTTTATGTTCCCAGGCGGCGTTCGATTTTGGACCATCGCTGGAACAACGTGCGCC
>CAIWNO010000241.1 GCA_903914045.1 uncultured bacterium
CGCGGAGTGACGCATGGCGCGTGACTACTATGAAATTCTTGGGGTTGCGCGCGACGCGACGGCGGATCAAATTCGCAGCGCGCATAGAAAGTTAGCGCGAAAATATCATCCTGATTTGAACAAGGCGGCCAACGCCGCGGCTATGTTCAAGGAAACGCAGGACGCGTACGACGTGCTGTCGGACACAGCAAAGCGTGCAAAATATGATCGATTTGGCCACGTCGGTGAACAGCAGTCCAACATGGGCGGCGGCAATGCTGGCGGGTACGGCGGCGTGGACGCGGACACGCTTGAGTCCATCTTTGGAAATTTCATGGGCGGTGGCGGGCGAGGCCGTGGCAAGCGTGGGCGCGGTCCGCAACCTGGCGAAGATTTGACTTCCACAATTCAGGTTGGGTTTATGACCGCCGCGCTTGGCGGAATGCATCACATTGATTTGCAAGGACCCGCCGGCGCCATTGTGGTTGATGTTCGCATTCCGCCTGGCATTTCATCCGATGGACAATTGCGCGTGCGTGGCAAAGGCGGCGCGGGCGCGGGTGGCGGTCCGAGTGGTGATTTGGTTTTGTCCGTGAAGGTTGCGCCGCATCCGTGGTTTCGCCGCGACGATCTTGACATTCTGCTTGATGTTCCAATTTCAATTGTCGAAGCCACGCTGGGCGCCAAGGTTTCCGTGCCGCTGCTGCAAGGCTCGGCGGAAATTCGCATAGAGGCTGGCACTCCAAGCGGCCGCAAACTTCGCTTGAAAGCCAAGGGAATTCAGGGCGCTCAAGGTGTGGGTGATTTCTACGCCGTGGTGCGCATTGAGCCGCCAACGAAGTTGTCCAAGGAAGACGCGGACATCTTGCGCGATCTTGGCGAGCGCTTGCCTTCGCCGCGCGCGGGCGAACCGTGGGCTCAACTGCAAGCGAAATAATTTTTTGGGAGTCGCGCAAGGAACCGTCCTTCAAATTTTTTACTTGAAGCGCGTGCATTTGTTTACCTACGTTGCACGCACGGGAACCAAGCGATGAGTTCATCAAGAAGTGAGTCCACAACTGAAAACAAAAATGTGCATCACCGTTCGATCTTGAATTATTAGCGAACGATATTTTTTGTTTCACCGCGCGGCCGCAAGGCCACCACATCCGGAAGATTTCGAAACCAGCCATCGCAATCAAGGCCGTACCCCGCCACAAATAAATCCGGCACTTCAAAGCCAACAAATTCGCACGGCGTAGCCAAGGCTTCGGGCAATTGCTTGCGCAATAAAACGCACGTGCGCACACTCAGCGCGCCGCTGTCTTGCACATTTTTGCGCAGGAAAGCAATAGTTCGTCCACTGTCAATAATGTCATCCACAATCAGGACATGGCGCCCCTTCACGCCTTGGGGAACGCCGCCCTCAAGTTTTGGACCTTGGCTTTGCGTGCCGGCGCCGTAACTGCGCGCGGTGATGAGATCAATGCGCAAGCGATTTGGAATACAACGAATCAGATCGGCTGCGAACACCAACGCGCCAGTGAGCACTGGCATGATCACAAGCCCGTCCACATTGCCACCAAGCGACGCGGCGATTTCCGCGGCAAGCACTGGCAGACGCCGCGCGATGGCTTCATGCGTGACGACCACTTCACCAGGCTCTAGATTTGGTTCAAGATTTTTTTCATTCATAGAGTGCTCCATTGATTCATTGTTGACCGCACAATGACCGCGCGAATTCGTGGCGCCAGACGCGGCGTGATGTGATTCAAATTCATGGGATTGACTTGAGCGCGCATTTTATTTTCGCAGGCGCTTGATCAAACGCTCGTTGATGCTCTTGGCGTCGGCCTTGCCCTTTGAAAGTTTCATGACGTGGCCAACTAAACGGCCGGTGGCCGCGTCCTTGCCCGCAGCCACATCGGCAGCGGCTTGCGGCTGCGCAAGAATGGCCTCCTCCACCCACGCGTCAAGCGCGGAGTCATCGCGCACTTGCAGAAGTCCGTGCGTTTGCGCCAAGGCAAGAACGGTCTCATCTGAATCACACATGAATCCAAACAATTGATCGGCGGCTTGCGGGCCAACCTCGTTGGCTTCGCGTAATTTTACGAGTTCCGCCACTTGCGCAGGCGTTGCGCCCAGTTGATAAATGAGGCATTTCTTTTCATTGGCGCGCTTGGAGCCGGCGTTGAGCAATAATTTTCCCACCGCAAATCCCGCCGCCGCAGTTGCGCCCGCGGCGGCCACGCACTCCTCAAAATAGAAACAGTCGTCGCGCTCGGCCACCAAGTTCTCCGCGTCAACGGGCAACAAGCCCCACTCGTGTTGATAGCGGCGCTGGCGACTCAGCGGCTGCTCCGTAAGCGAGGCGCGAATTTCTTGCAGCCACGCCGCGTCCATTTGCACGGGAACAAGATCGGGATCTGGAAAATATCGATAGTCATGCGCGTCCTCTTTTTCGCGCTGCAACACCGTCTCCAATTTTTCATCAAGCCATCCACGAGTGGCCTTCATGCCACGACCCATCACGCGACCATCTTGCTTCCACGCCTCCACTTGGCGCACAAACTCATATTCAATCGCGCCCTTCACGGCCTTGA
>CAIWNO010000242.1 GCA_903914045.1 uncultured bacterium
TCAAGAGCCAACTATTTTGCGCAAAGGCAGCGAGGGCGGAAAATATTGCGTGCTGTTTGATCCACTTGACGGCTCCAGCAACTTGGATACCGCCGTGGGCGTTGGAACCATATTCACTGTTCTTAAAAATGATCCCAACATTCCTGGCGCCATGGAGACCGTGTGTCAACGCGGCGCGGAGCAGATTGCGGCGGGCTATGTCTTGTATGGATCAAGCACTGTGTTCATGTTGACCACTGGTCATGGCACGCACATGTTTGAACTTGACACCAGCGTTGGCAGTTTTCTGTTGGTCAAGCGGGACTTGCAAATTCCTGCGGCAAACAAGGTGTATTCAGTGAATGAGGCGAACCTAGAGGGCTTTCCAAAGGGCTACCGCGACTACGTTGAATGGACGCACCGCAATCAATATTCAAGCCGCTACATCGGCAGCATGGTGGCGGATGTGCATCGCACGCTTGTCAATGGCGGCGTGTTCTTGTATCCGCCAACCAAGAAACATCCGTCAGGAAAATTGCGCCTGCTGTATGAGGCCAATCCAATGAGTTTCCTGATGGAGCAGGCTGGCGGCAAAAGCACAACCGGTTCGCAGCGCACAATGAATGTGGTGCCAAAGCAATTGCATGAGCGCACGCCGCTAGTCATGGGTTCACCCGATGAGGTGGATCATGTCATGCGCATTGCGCATGGAGTGAAGCGGTCATCGTTGAAGCGTTAAGTGTAAGAGTCCGAAATTGAAATACGCATTTGTGAAATTGAAACAGAAAGAAAAATACATGTCACGCACTTCTGTATCGTTCATGGTGGGATTGGTTTTCATTGCATCTTTATTCACGCTTGTCGCGCACGCGCAAACTTTGTCGCAGGGGGTTGATGCAAAGATCCCAGCCGCAAACAGCGCGCCAATTTCAAGCGACGGCAAAGCGCCGCCCATGCTTGCCGACGCGCCCGGCCGCGCTTACTTGTCGCACCCCGCGATCTGTGGTGATCGACTTGTCTTTGTGGCTGACCGCGATTTGTGGACCACCAAACTCAGCGGCGCCGCGCCGTACGAAGCCGCGCGCTTGACCAGTGGAGCTGGCGGCGAAAGTTGGCCGGTGATTTCACCCGATGGAAAAACCCTTGCATTTGCCGCGGATTATGACGGTAATCCAGAAATCTACGTCATGCCAATCACAGGCGGCTCGCCCACGCGATTGACCTTTCACGACTCCAGCGAGCAACCGCTGGCCTTCACGCCCGACAATCAATCGGTCATCTTTCGATCCGCGCGCACCAATCCGCTAGGCCGCATGGAACTGTGGCAAGTGCCAGTTGTGGGCGGACCCGCCAAGCCGTTGAATATTGGCGAGGCCAGTTTGGTTTCCATCAATCCTGTCACTGGGCAAATGGTGTTCACGCGCTGGTCAAATGAAGGGTGGCATTGGAAGGGCTACCGCGGCGGCACCGCGCCTGACTTGTGGTTGGCAAGCGCGGATGGAAAAACATTCGCGCAGTTGACCAAGACTTCAGAGAATGAATTGTTTCCAATGTGGGTTGGCAGTCGCATTTGGTTTCTGTCCGACACGAGTGGCGTGATGAATTTATTCAGTGTTGATGAGCAGGGTGGCCAGCGCACGCAGCGCACATTTTTCACCGCGGCAAATCTTGAACCGCGCTGGGCCAGCGCCGATTGCTCCAGTGATGGACATGTGATTGTGTTCGCGCGCGGCGGTGAAATTCTTTCCTTTGATACCGCCAATAATCAAATGCGCGCTCTTGACATTCGCCTGGTTGGCGACCGCTTGCAAAGCCGGCCACGCTTTGAATCCGTCATGGAGAATGCCAGTGGATTTTCCTTGTCGCCAGGCGGCAAGCGTTTGGCGATTGAGTCGCGCGGCGAAGTGACGGTGATTGCGGTGGATGCCATGAACGGCGATTCCATAACAACGCCTTTGCAATTTCCAAATCGCAGTGAAAGCCGTGAGCGCGATGTGGCGTGGATTGGAACCAATGAAGTGGCGTATGTCAGCGACATGAATGGTCAATCCGACATCATGACGCACCGCCTGAGCGTGGACATGGATGACGCCAAGAAGCAGGAAAACCCAGTCGATCTGTTGGCCTTTGACGAGACCAAAGTTGAAAGCAGCGACTCATGGATGTATCCACTGGTGTCTAGTTTGAATGGCAAGCATGTGGCGTGGAGCACCAAGAGCGGTTTTTTGCGCGTGCTTGATATCAAATCCAAGACGTCCGTGGAGGTCGACTCGTCCACCAATGGACCAATTTCGGATTATCGATTTAGTCCGGATTCCAAATCACTGGCATGGTCGCGGCCGCTTGCCAACGGCATGCAGCAGATTATAATTCGCAATCTCAAGAGCGGCGTGAACACTTCCATTGGCGACGGCATGACCAATGATTACGCGCCGCGCTGGGATCCCGCGAATTTCTATTTATATTTTCTTTCCGATCGGCACATCAATCCCACGCCCGATCACGCGGAGTTGAATTTTGCAAACTTGCACACAACGCAAGTATGCGTTGTATCGTTGTACGCCAAGTTTCCGCCACCGCTAAGAAAAGAGGCCGCGCAATTTGGAATGGACTTGAAAGCGTGGCAAGGCTTAGGCGAGTCCTTGAAGGAGCCGCATGATCTGTCTGGCGATCACGATGGCCAACCACAAAGCGAAGCGGATGAACCATCTGATTCCAAATCGGAGACCGCGGAGGGATTTCACGGCGTCATTCCGCCCACCGAGGCGGTTGGAACAGAAACAGAATCTGCCGCAAAAGAGCGTGAAAAAGCCAAGGAATTGGCCAAACTGAATGACGAAATTCCAGATGAAATTCAGACCGCTGGCATATCCAATCGCGTCAGCGTGTTGCCCATTCAGCCAGGCGACTTTGACGGCTTTGAGGCGGTGGCTGGAGGCGTGTTACTTGGTCGGCGTCCATTGAATGGTGTGCTTGATGAGAAGTGGCCGGCTCCAACCTTGGGTCAAGGTGAAATTAAAATTGAGCACTTTGATTTGGTCAAGGAAAAAAACACGCCGCTCTTGCCAAGCGCGGTTGACGCGTGGACCATGGATCCAACCGGCGCAGTTGTGGTGGCGTGGGATGGTTCAGCGCTTCTGAGTATTGATGCAAGTGGCGGCGAACCCGAAACCATTGACACCAAGGGCCTCACCGTTTCGGTCAATCCCAAAGCGGAGTGGAAGCAGATGTTTGAGGAGGCGTGGCGCCTGCAACGCGATTTTTTCTGGCGCGAGGACATGAACGGCGTGGACTGGGCGGGCATGCGCGATCGCTATCGACCACTGGTTGATCGTGTTGGTTCACGCGCCGAGTTGAATGATGTGATTGGCGAATTGATGTCGGAGCTGCGCAACAGCCACGCCTATGTTTCTGGTGGCGATGATTTTTCAGACACTGCGTCCGTGTCCGTTGGCTCACTTGGCGTGGACTTGGAGCAAGCGGACGGGAGATGGAAAATTGCACGTATTTTGCCTGATTTTTCAGCAATCGGCAGCGCGGAAAGCCCTTTGGCAAAACCATTTCGCAATGTGAAAGTGGGGCAGTATCTATTAGCCATTGATGGCAAGAAGTTGGATACAAAGAAAGACCCAGCCGAGTTGCTGGTGGACAAGGGCGGCAAAGATGTGCAGTTGTTGATCGCGGATTCTGCCAGTGGCAAAGACGCAAACGTGATCGAGATCACGCTTCCTTCTAGCGACCACACGCTTCGCTACTTCGATTGGGTGGAGCACAATCGCAAAATGGTCGACACATTGTCAGGTGGAAAACTTGCCTACATTCATTTACCCGATATGGATTCCGACGGCTTGATTTCATTCATGCGAACTTTTTATCCGCAGACCGATCGCAAAGGCTTGCTGGTGGACATACGCGAAAATGGTGGCGGCTACATCAGTTCATTGTTGGTGGAAAAACTTTCACGCAAGCCGTGGGCGTACACCGTTCCGCGCGAGGGTCGTATTGAGCCCTATCCAACGCGTGTGATTGATGGACCAATCGTGGTGCTGATGGACCAAGGCGCGGGAAGCGACGGCGATATTTTTCCAGAGTCCATGCGGTCGGTCAATGGAACGACGCTTGTCGGCACGCGCACATGGGGTGGCGTTGTTGGTATTGATGGCGACAAAAATTTCATGGATGGCGGAATGTCCACGCAACCCAGCTACGGATTTTGGACGCCAAAGCGCGGCTACAAAGTGGAA
>CAIWNO010000243.1 GCA_903914045.1 uncultured bacterium
GTACGCGTTGAAGTCGGAGAATTGAAATTCGTAGAATCCTTTGTTGGCCAATGGGCCACTGGGCGTCACTGTTGTCGTGCATCCATTTGGATAGCCGTTGCAAGCCTGTGCGTAACTCACTAATACGCCACTGGGATTTGCATTTGTGAAACCGGCCGCGGTTAATTCTGCGGCAGTTGAACCAGACTGAAAGATTGCGCCAGAAATCACAGCCGAGAAAGCGGTTGAACTAAAGCCTGTCGCGGCAACAAGGACGTAACTTTGGTACTTCATAAAATAAATTTCCTGTGCATAAAGGGTTCAAGTGAAAACGGGTACATAAAAAATAAAACATGAAAAGTGCGTAAACAAAAAGCCAATTCCGAGTTGAGCGATGAAATCTTCTCGCTTTACAGATTCCTTCTTAATTAATAATGTCATTCTTTAAAAATCATTCGTGTACAACTATGTAAACGTAAAAAATGCGTGGTCTTGATCACGCAACATGATATTTTTTAAATATTTTTAAAATTGTGGCGGCACTGCCAAATGACGCCTGCTTGGCGTGCTTAATTGCATGCGCCAAAATTCAACAGAATCAAGCCAACATCCGCAGATGCAAAGGTGCCATCGCCATCTAAATCAAATTCGGGCTCTCCCCAGCCAAGCAATCCCAAGCCAAGATCGGCGGTATCAATGGAGCCGTCTTGATTCAGGTCTTCGGGGCAAAAATATGGGGCGCTGTTCCACAACGTTTGCGCCATTTCAAGCGCGCGGCTAGCTACCAGTATGCCCGCCCGACGACCTGGCAAATCATCAAATCCGGGGTGAATACCGCCCCAAATACGTGAAAGCGAGCATTGATCAGCGGCATCGCGGAAGGTTGCCCATTGCAAGCGAACATCCACACTTGGGCCATCCTCAAAGACCAGAAATTGACCTGCAGAACAAACGTATTCCATAAGTCCGCCTGGGAAATACTCGCTGCCAGTGATGTTGGTCAAAATTTCAGCGGCTGTGCGGCTAAATGTGCTGTGCCCAGAAATGTAGCCGCCAAAAGGTGGCGAAACAAAAGTTGGCCGCTGATATGGAACCCAGTTAAGCGCCAGCGACCAACCCACGCCACCAACATCGGACGCCGGATTGACCACCCTGCCGCTCTGCCATGTCTTCACGGCAACTTTTCCAATACTCGCGGCAAGCACGGCGTGGCGCTCCCCCGCGCTTGAAGATTCCTCCGTGATCAACTCCACCAATCCTGGCACAAGCCAAAGACCATCGGGATTGTAAGACGGCGCCGTTGGATCTGATCGCTGACCGCGCTCGGCCATTAATCGAATGGCAGTGATTGGACGGCTGGCGTCATACCAACCCTTGTTGCTCCACGCGGTAATGGCCGCGTCATGCATGCCGCCGCACAACGCAAGATATGTTTTGACATCCCATTCCAACGCGCCAAGAATTGGACCGCGACCTTGCATGCGCCGCTGAAACAATGGCGAGTCCATGACCTTGTTGTAAATGCTGACCCAATGTCCCGGAGGCGTTTCACTTTTTGGACCGTCCGCCCAAAATTCCGCAAGCACGCGCACGTAATCGCCGCGCGGAACAATGTTGGATTGATACTCGTTGCCCGTGGCTGGATTCACGGTGTGACCCACGCCGTTGTCGCCGCCATTGAACAAGTTGTAGAAGGAATCCGCGGGCTCACTACTTGGCGGAATTGTGATGGCTCCAATGGACGCGGGCGAAATATCCCACTGCACGCCGTCGCTTGGATCGTGATGGCTGCTCCAATACAAGACTTGTTCAAAACCACTGAAATACTCGGAAATTCTTGCTGAATTTTTCTTGGGCTGCCCGCCTTGATCCAAATACACGGGGAATAATTTTCCGTTGCGATAGTTGTTGACGCGATCGGAATTCTTCAGCGCAAAGGGCGTGACTCGCCCCCACTCGGCGGATTGGAAACTTGGATAACCCAGCGGAAGCGTGTTGCCATTTTGATCAACATAACTTTGGAGTGAAAGCGGCTGCCAACGATCTGGATCCACTTCCGCCGGTGGTCGCGTTGGCCAAATCGGATCAATGCGCGGCGGGTTGCCAGGCTGCGCGACAATCAGCGCAAGATTGACTGGCGCGTAGTCCACATTTTTATAAGCGCCGCCTTCGTTCGCGCCGTCGGCCAAACCAAAGTTTTTGTAGGCCTTGCCAATGTAATTTCCAAGGTGTGCCGGCGTGGTTCCAGTGGTTGACGTATCAGTAATGTCGTAGCCAAGCGACACCATGAGCGCGTTCAACTTTGGCATAACGGTCAAGCCGCCGGGGCTCCATTCAAAGCGCCACTTCAACACGCGATACGCGGCGAAACTTATGGCTTGCGCACGGGCTGCTTCTACATCGTCGGCGGACATTTTGGCCAGCGGCAAATACATTTGAGCGTTCTGGTCGTACATGGCCCACGCATCCCACATGGCGGCGGACACATGAAACAAATTGCGCGCGGCAATGGTTGGCCGCGCGTAGTCCAGGCGAATGCATTCAATGGTGATGTCCATCCATTGACGGGCCACCGACTTGTCAGCTTGCTGCGCCATGGCGGGCATGCAGACGGCTGCGGTGCATGCCATGACGCAAATGAACATGCGGATTTTACATAAAAACATTGCCTTTGAAAACATTCTTTGAAGAATCTATAGCGGCAATGGATTGAGTCAACATATTTTTTGAAATCCAAGCAAATTTGAATGCATAATTATTTATATAAGCACTGAAATGATCTTGAACTGCGCCGTTTACAACAGCTTGAAAGACCTGGTGAGCGGTACCGTCGCGCAGACGGTCTGTCCTAGCCCCCAAGGGGGAACTGCGGACGGGTTCGTCATAGTCCCTGCACCTGCAGCGGCAGCGCTGATTGGGGTTGCAGGCGCAATCTGTGGACGCCGTCGTCGTAACGAACTTCAAAGTAAGGTCGGGAACTCGCTGACTTCAAGGTAGAGCACTTTAAGTTTGCGAGTTATGGCGATTCAAATTTAAATAATGACTCTCAAATCTGGCAGCTCTTCTGGGGCCGCCAGATTTGTTTTTTGTCTCGAAAAATTCCGAATATGAGCGTTGGGGATTTGTAAAGATTTGCCCTATGATCCTTGCCTCATGCGAGAAACTTTCCTTCCGTTTTGCAAGGCACCCATTTCCGAGGCGGACATTCAAGCGGTCGTTGCGGTGTTGCGCAGCGGTTGGATTACCACCGGTCCCAAGGTCGCGGAGCTAGAGCGCGCAATTGCAACTCGCTGTGGCGCCAAGGAAGCTGTGGCCGCAACCAGCGCAACCGCGCTTATGCATTTGTACTTGCAGGCGATTGGTCTGAAGCCTGGCGACGAAGTTGTTGGTCCGTCCATGAC
>CAIWNO010000244.1 GCA_903914045.1 uncultured bacterium
AGCACCATGGCCAAGGCGCTTGGCTTGCAAGCGGTTTTGGTGTGATTGATCGCTGAAATTTGTAGCAGGCTTGGGCGTGAGCGGATTGCCGCGCACGTACCCTATACAGATGAAGGAGCCCGCATGAACTACGTGCGAACCATAATTATTTCCGTCCTAGCGCTTGCGCTATGTATTGCGTCGCTCGCCTTCGCGCGCGAAGAAACCAAAACGCTTGCGCGCATTGCCGTGATTGGCGCCAGCATGAGTGATGGCTTTGGAGTGCGCGTGTCAACCACGCTGGCCGATGGCAAGAAAATTTCAGAGGGCGTGAACTTGTCGGAGTTGGTGAAAGTCGCGTGCAAAGATCCGACGGTGGTGGTGAGCAACTACACAAGCAGTTTGTATTTCATGAATCCGGCGCGCACGGCAAAAAGCAGCGCGCTGCGCGCGTGCGGCGCCAACGCGCAAGAAATGCCGACGTGCGTATTGGCTGTTGATTGGCTGTTTTGGAATGGCTACGGAGTGAGCAATATGAAAGGCGAAAAATTGTCTGGCGACACGGAGCGCATGGAGTTGCTGGACAACGCGCTTGCGTGTCTTGAACCAATGTGCGCGGCGAACATTCCAATTGTGCTGGGAGATTTTCCAGACATGCACAGCGCGATTGGTGGCGGCATGATTTCCGCGCCCATGGTTCCATCGGTTGAATGTTTAGCGGCGCTGAACGCGCGCGTGGTGCAGTGGGCGCTGACCAAGAAAAATGTGTGCGTGGTGTCGCTTTCAAAATTGACGCAGGATCTTGTGCAAAAGAAATCCATTCACGCGGCGGGACGCGAATGGGACGCGCAAACACTTGGACCCTTGTTGCAGAAGGACCGCCTGCATCCAACATTCGCTGGAACCGTGACGGTGTTGGCGGCCACGCTTGACGCGCTAGACACCAAGACGAACAAAGGCGCGCTGGTCAATTTTGAAATTGATCCAGTCGTGCTGCGCGAACGATTTGTCACGCAACTGAAAGACAGTGCCGCCAAGCCGAATAATGTTGCGCCAGCAAACACGGCGCCAACCGCCCCACCAGCACACGTTCCGTAAGCGGCTTCATCAAGCGCACGCAACGTTGATCGCCATTAAGACTGGTTTGCCAACTCTTGCAAAATCTTTTTTTGAGTTGGGTCTTTCTCATTCGCAGCCGCTTTCATAAGTTCGCCGCGCGCTCCATCGGCGCTGATATGACGGCTTAGCGCCGGCATAAGTCGGCGCCAATCATTAATGGCCCAAGGCGAACGCACGGCTTTTTTAAATAAAAGAATCGTATCGCTGTCATTCACCAGAACCAATTGGTCGCCCCATAGTTGCCACAACATGTCATTGGCGCGCGGAGTTGGGTCGGCCACCATGCGATAGGCCGCGAGAAATTGATCCGCATTGCGTTGGCGATACAGCGGCTCAAGCGCCATGGGCGCCATACGCGGCGCGAATGATTTTGCCGAGCATGACGACCAAAACTGCGCGGCGATTTTGTCCTCGCCGCGTTGAATAAGTTCACGCAGCGCGGCGATACTTGTGGTGCCTTCTTTATCTTCTTTGCTTTGCGTCAAAAGTTTTTTGCAATTCACCAGCACGTCTTCTTGACCAGGCACAGGTGGCGGCGGCGCCTTGCGAGCTTGCGGCGTAAATGATTTTGGCGCTTGAATTAACATGAACGGATCGCCAAGCGTGGCAACGCGCCACGGCAAGGCGAACGGACCTTCCCACACGCGCGAGGCGATTAAGTACGGAACAAAGTTGGCGCAGCGCGACATGATTTCCGCGGGCGGTGAAAATGCAGGCAAATATGGCTCTTGCACGCTTCCAACATAGGCGTACACGCCCGACTCCAACCAACGCCCACCAATACTCACATGGGACATGGGCGCGGTCAGCGACCACGAATGAATCATGTGCAAGACAAGTGGCTTGGAGAGAATTGGAACATCGCCAGGCGCGCCGCGCTCTTGTATTGGCGTCTTGCCCGGCGATCCAAGCTCAAAGAAATCGGAGTTGCCCGATGAATTTAGGAACAACACATCGCTCTCAAATCCGTGCGACAGAATTTGTCGCCAGTCCAACATGTGCGCCGTTGTGCCCGACCAGATTTTAGTTGTGTAACCAGCCTCGGGAAGTTTTTGCGCCAACTCGGTGAATCCATATGTGGCGAAGTCCGTGGATTGATAGCTGTTGAATGCGCCAATGGAATTGCGCGACAAAAATAAACTACTCATGGCGGAGTACGCGCAATATTTTGAAGAGCCAAAAATGGCGCCGCAAAATGCGTAGCGTGAACCATCCGTGTTGCGACACAACGCATCTGTAACGGCGACCGGATCGGCGGGATTGATTGCGGGCATTCCACGCGCGCTTGGCCGCAGCGAAGCGGGAACATCAAGGATGGTTTTTTGAGCCGTGGTTTTACACAGCACCGCGCCCTCAAGCGCGTCACCAAGTTGGCCATAAGACAATCCAGTGGAAACAAAACATTGATCAACTGCTTTTGAAAGTTTGTCAAATTGATCGGCGGCAAGAACATCATTGGCGCCGCCAAAATTGCCTTGAATAAAAACTGGAACCAATCCGTGACCGGCGGCAAGCGCCACGCCCGCAACCCACGCTGGATCCGTTGGATCCATAATGGCAACTCCAGGCGGCGTGTAGGTCTGCGCGGTAATTGCGGCAAGCGCGGGCGTGTTGGGCGCCGCGGCATTCCACGCTTTCGAAACCGCATTTTCAATCGCGGCCTTCAAGACGGCGGGGTCATCCACATTGGGCGCCTTCTCTACGCGCCGCAACACTTGCGCCGGCTTGAATGCGCGAATGAATTGCGGTGCAAAGATGTCGTCCTCTATCAACACTGGCCAACGCGCTTCAAGACGCCAGTGTGAAATTTCATCCAAGAATGAAGCCTCATCTTTCACCAGCACCACGCGATCAAGCGTTGGAATTTTTGCCTCCACACCGGCCACTCGAAGACCAAGTTCAACGCACCATGGATTTTGTGGAGCGGCTTTCATGACTCCATCCGGCGCGGCGGACGAAGTTGGCGATGGTGCTTGTGAAGAAGCGGTTGCTTGTGAAGTTGCCGCTGCTTCAGGAATAAATGCGTCCCGCGGCGAGGCCGCAAACATAACCATGCACACAGCGATAGCGACGGGCGCAAAAAGATGTCGAACAAATTTGAAACTTGTCGTGCCGATTGATGTCATGTCAATGATGATAGAGTCGAGAGCGATTGTGACGACCCGCCCCACCGAACTTGAAGGCATGGATGAACCGGACGCGTCGCAGGCGGACATGGACGCCAGTTTTAAATTCATCCGCCGCGTCAATCGCCTCGCTGGTGGTTTTTGGGCTTTCAAACGGGCAATTCGCGTTGCGCTTCAGGCGCGCGGCCACAGCACGGAGCCGCTGGAAATTCTGGACGTGGGAACGGGCTGCGCTGATTTACCAATTGCAATTGTTGCGTGGGCGCTGCGTCATAATATTCCAATCCGCGTGACGGCGATTGATCCGCATGCTGGTTCCATTGCCGCGGCGCAAGAATGTCTGAGCGAGTTTGGCCCCAATGCGAATTTTATTCAGCTTGAGCAATGCGGGCTAGATGATGTCGCGCAACATTGGCGCAAGCGCAAGTGGGATGTGGTGCACGCCGCCATGATGTTGCACCACTTTCCAGATGACATGGTGCCCGCGGCGCTGGCCACCA
>CAIWNO010000245.1 GCA_903914045.1 uncultured bacterium
CGCTTCCCAACGCTTCAACTCGCTATCCATAGATGTAAACGTAAAAAACAGGTGGTCACAGTCACGCAATACAAAAGATTTTGAAGATTTTTGCCAAAGGCCTGTTTGGGGTGCAGAAATGGGGGTTGTTTGGGTGGTGATATCCCTGCCAACTCGCCATCAAAGCAACTCAATTGCATGGCGCACAACCCAAATCGCAACACGCTAATGACGATAGCTGATCAGTTTGCCCGCCAACACAACATGGCGCGGCGGTGGGCCAGCGAAACCATGGGTCAATGCTCGTTCATCGCGCTCTTCTAGAACAATGGCGTCGGCGCGCTTGCCAACGTGCAGGCTTCCAACTTTTGTTTCAATGCCAAGCGCGCACGCGGCGTTCCACGTCGCGGCCGTCAACGCCTCGCTGGTAGTTAAGCCGCAGTGACGCACCGCCAAGTGCATTGCAAAACGCATGTCAATGGTGGGGGCGCTGCCAGGATTGGAGTTGCTTGCAACCGCCACGGCCGCGCCTTGATCGATCATGGATCGGCCGCGCGCATATGCGCCGCCAAGTGAGTACACGGAGCATGGCAACAGCACCGCGATTGTTTTTGATTGTGCCAGCGCCGTGATTGAGTTCTCATCGGCTGCATCCAAATGATCAACAGTGGTCGCGCCGCATTCAATAGCCATGGCAACGCCACCGATTGAATTGAACTGATCGGTGTGCAAGCGCCGCGGCACATTGAATTTTTTCGCCTGCGCAAAAATCTCGCGGCATTGCTGCACGCTCAGCGCGCTGCGTTCACAAAATGCGTCCACCGCCACGCCCGGAAATTGCCGCGCCAACTCCGCGATATGCGCCGCGAATTGTTCTGGCCACGCCGCGTTGTCCGCTGGAATTGCGTGGCCGCCCAAACAAGTTGCCACCACAAGTTGCGTAGTATTTTTCGCGGCTTCGCCAATGGCGTTGAGCATTTTCATTTCGCTCTGCCAATCAAGTCCGTAGCCGCTCTTCACCTCAACACTGCCCACGCCCAAATGCGCCAACGCGCGCAAGCGATCTCCAAGTTCCTGCGTCAACACATCCAAAGTGGCTTGCCTGGTTGCGCGCACCGTTGACATAATTCCGCCGCCCGCCGCCAAAATAGATTCATAACTTTCGCCCGCGCGCAGTTGCTCCCACTCACTCCATCGAGTGCCGGCGAAACATAAGTGCGTGTGGCAATCAATCAGCGCGGGCATGCACACGCGGCCGCCCGCGTCAATTACTTCGCCAACAAGCGAAGCGGGGCGGCCAGCGCCGACAGAAGTAATCACGCCGTCGCGCATGCACACGTGGCCATTCTCAATCACGCCAATCTCGTTCATGGCGGCGCCGTGGCGCGCGCCGGCATGCTCAACAGCGTTGCCGCCGTGGGCTTGCAAGTTCATGGTGATCACGCGCGCGTTGATAATGGAAAGCGTTCCCATTGTGGCAAAGGTAGTTCCCGTTGAAGTAATATGTTTGGCATGAAATTAATTCTTGTGCGCCACGCCAAAGCCAAGGAGCGCGACGCCAAAAGATTTCCCGATGACTCGCTGCGACCGCTCAGCGCCAATGGTCGCCGTGAATTTGTGAAGTTTGCCCGCCGAATTCCGCGTTGGCTTGAGGCGCCGTCCCTTGTGTTGGCCAGTGGTTGGACGCGGGCTTGGGATACCGCCGACATTCTTCAATCGCAATCCAAATGGCCCGCCGCCAAGCGCTGCGAAGCGCTTCAAACGGAAGGTGGGTTTGCCGCGGTCGAAGTGTTGCTGCAATTGCTGGGGAAATACCAGAATGAAAAATGCGTGGCGCTTGTGGGGCACGAGCCAGTGCTTGGGCAACTTCTGTCGCGCCTCATGGGCGCCAGTGAGCGCGCGATAGATTTTGCCAAGGGCGCGGTGGCCGTAGTTGAAATCACAAATGCGCAACCATTGCGCGGCGAATTACAGGCTTTAGTAACGCCAAGCACGGC
>CAIWNO010000246.1 GCA_903914045.1 uncultured bacterium
GCCAGCGCCAACGCTGAAAGCGGAGTCTCGGGCGCGGGCTTGACCAATTGCGCGCAACCCGCGGCCAGCGCCGGCGCCACTTTGCGCGCCAACATGGCCAGCGGAAAATTCCACGGAGTGATGGCGGCGCACACGCCAATGGCCCGGTGCCTGACAACGCCGCGCACGCCTTTACGCGCTAGGTCAAGGTGCGTGTCCTTGAGCGCGTCAATTTCATTGGCGGCGCTTGTGAAATAATCGGCCGAGTATTGAACCTCGCCTTCGGCTTGCGCAAGCGGCTTGCCGCACTCCTGCGTGATGATGCGCGCCAAGGAATCTTTTCTTTGCACGAGAAGCGCGGCGGTGTCTTGCAACACTTTGGCGCGGCGCGTGATTGGGGTGGCTTCCCACTGCGGTTGAAATTCAAACGCGCAGTTCAGCGCGCTCAGCGCCTCGCTTGCGCCGCACATGGGCACGCTTGCAATCACCGCGTCGCTTGCGGGGTCTAGCACATCCATAGCGCCCTGCGAACCAATTTCCATCCAGCGACCAGCGATCAAATTTCGTGTTTGCATTGTGCGCAAAGCGTACACTTGCCACAGAGGTAATCCCATGGCCAAAGCAATTGTTGATCCAACTGAACTGCGCCGATTCGCCGCCGACTTGAAGAAATTCAACAGTGATGTGCAAACACAAATGACACGCGTTGGCGCGTCGCTTGGCGGCTTGCAACAAACCTGGCGCGATCAAGAGCAGGCCAAATTCACCGAGGAGTTTGAGCAAACCATGCGCGCGCTTCAGAAATTCGTCAAGGCGTGCGACACGCATATTCCATTTCTTGTTCGCAAAGCCGAACGCATAGAGGAATATCTCGACCAGCGTTGAGTGCGGCTGTACATGGAGCAAATATGGATCGTCAGCAAGCCAATCTTCAATCGATCGACGTGTTGGAGCGCACAAGAAACGCATTCATTCATTGCCAAGAGGAATTAGGCCTCGCGCTTGCAGAAGCGGACAGCGAAATCGATCGACTTGTGACTTGGTTGCAGAATGATCGCATGATGTATTGGCGCACGCGCATCAACAGATTGCGTGAGGATGTGAACAACGCTCGCAGCGCGCTGTTTCGTAAAGAAACCGTCACCAGTAGCAAGGATTCCAAGCCAAGCACGGTGGATGAGCGCAAGGCGCTTGCCAAAGTGAAGGCCATGCTTGAAGACGCGGAGCACCGCGCCACGCAAACCAAAGTATGGGCGCGGAATTTTCCCCATGACAAAGCGTTGTTCAAGGCAGCGACCGGGCTGGTTGCTTCAATGCAAGAACGTGAATTGCCATTGGCCATTCTTGCTATTGGAAGAATGGTTGTCACCATGCAACGCTATGTTCGAGATGAACCACTTGATTTGTCCAAGATGTTTGAAGTGGAATTGGACCAGGCTGAAAAAAGTACAAGCATGAAGCGTGGCGCAGACTTGGGCGCCGTGGACATTCAGAAAAAAAGTACAGATGAGTCCGCGCAAAATCCCAATGGAGATCATCCACATGAGCGTTGAAGGTGGACGGCAGCGTTTATATATCGCGCTGAAAGAATTTCAAATCAAATGGCAGGAATCCGAGAACATGTGGAAAGACCAGGTCTCGCGGAGTTTGAAGAAGAAATATGTCGAACCGCTTGAAATCGGTGGTAAATCGGCCATTCAAGCCATGGAAGTCATGCGTGATTTAATCGCGCGCATCCGCAAGGACTGTGGTGATCCCAACTCGTTTCAGTAGTGTATTTACAATCCAATTTCATTCCACTTGTACGATAGATCTTAGTGAGCAATACTTTGACGGACAACCACAATCAAGATCCTCTTGCCCAATGCGGCGCGCGTTGGAAAGAGTTGCGGCACGCCTGCGAAGAGCACATGCGCTCCAAGAGCGCATCGGAAAAAGAAATTGGTTTTTTGAACCAGGCCGAATCTGCTCGGCATGAATTTGAAATAAAAAAAATGCAGGACGAGCGCCAGCAACGCTTGCAGAAACTGGTTCACGCCACGGAGCATGATTCTCAAGCGTTGTTGAAGCAAACATCAGGCATGTTGAAACAACTCAACGATATCGCGCGCGCGCGGCAAGAAAAAATTCAAAAGGATTTGGACGACGGCATGATGACAAGCAAGCAGCATTTGGAGGAGGCTGTTTGGCTTGCTGAAAGTGTTCTAGAAACGGAACACGCAACGGCTCGCAGGGAATTTGAGGAGACCCGCGGCCACATTCTGCGCGTACAAGCCAAACTCAATGAATCCGTGGTGTTGGCTACAACGCAATTGAAGCGCTATCGACAGGCCACGCCAAATCATGACATTCATTTACCCGCGATGAATCCAGCGTCTTGCGAGGCGATGTTGGCCATGCAGGCGGGAATTGCCTTGGACGCATTGGAGCGGTTTCGCACATTGAAAATTCCGGGATTGTTTCGCGGACCTATTTTACTTGTTCCATCACTTTTGATCATTGGCACGCTTGTTTTTGTTGTCGCCATGATGGGTGGCCGAGGCGTGCCGCTGTGGACTGCGGCGGCGGTTGGACTTGTTCTAAGCATTGTGGCAATCATTCTTCTTTGGTTTCAAGCGCGGCAAGAGGTGCGCAAAGCGTGGCTTCCAATCGCTACATCTCAGAAACTTGGCGCGGCTTTTGGCGGGCTCGCTTTGCAACACGCCACGCAATTGCACGAACGAATGATGGTTGCCTCCACTGGAATGCGTGACAAAGAAGTCAAGGCGGCCCAAGAAAAATGGCAGCCCGTTCTCAATGATTTTCAGTCAAAGAGTCAAGCCATTCTGGACGGTGTCCGTCAGGAACTTCAGCAAAAAACCTCCGCGCAGCAGCAGCAATCCGCGATGTTGACGCAATCCGCTCACGCCAGTGAACGTCAAGCGCGTGACGATATTGAATTGACATATCAAAATGCGCTTGCCAGCGAAACCAAACAGCACAATCAGATCACATCCAAGCGCGATACGAAAGAGCGCGCCAATACCGCCCAGCGACAAGCCGCTTGGATTGTGAAGCGCGATGATTTTTCTCAATGGGTCGAGTCCATGTCCGCGAAAACAAGTTCATTGTTGACGGATTGGGATGTATATAAAAACAAAGATACTTTGCCTGGCGCAATTGCAGAAGGCCTGGCGTTTGGCCAACTGAAACTTGATTTGGCCACCGTGTCAAACGCACTTCCCGTGGAGCCAGATTGTGGTTGGAGCCAATTTCCAAATTCAATTCCTCAATGGACCATTCCCGCGATTCGTCCGCTTCCACAATCGCCTTCGCTGTTGGTCGAGGCGCCGCTACA
>CAIWNO010000247.1 GCA_903914045.1 uncultured bacterium
AGATCAATGGCAAACTTTGCGCCCATGATGTCCACCATGACGCGACCTTGTGGATCGGTGTAGCCACCCAGGCCACCAATGGCTTGTGAAGCCAATAAGCCCATCAAACTGCGGAAATCCGCGGGCGGCAATTCATCCTTGCCGGGCTTGGCGGGACGGTTTTCCTCTTGCTGGCTTAGGCGCGCCTTCTCGGCTTGCGCTTGGGCTTTCCAATCAGAATCAACTTGAATTTCGGGTGTGTTGTCGCTCATGGTGGGTTCAGTATACGGCGCATTGCCACCAAAGCGAATGCAATTGACTAGACTTCTTTCAATGCCATTCACGCGCGTGATTTCTGCAGGCCATGCGAACAAAATCCTGTGTGTCTTTTTTCTTGCAGGCTGCATGTCGACAGATCGCACGCCCAAGGACGCCGTTGAAGTTGACTCTGTGGCCTTCAGCAAGGGAAATATTCCAGGGCATGTCAATCCAGTGATTGTGCAAATTCCAGACGCCGATCTTGAGCCGCCCAAGGTTGAATTGGTGGACACCACGGTTGATGTGGCCAATGGAAATAAAGTTACGACGCAAACAACAGAAGTGGTTTCAACCGCGCCTGATGGCGCGACCATGACGCAAAAATTGCCGGAGACAATTGACGCGCAACTTCCTGTGAATCAAAAGTGGCCCATTGATTCGTTGGTGGGTCAAGTCAATGGCAAGCCGTTGTACGCCAGCGAATTCCTGAAGACTCGTGAAGACCGCATTATCACCATTGCGGCTTCGCCAAATCGGGTGCAGGCGCGCGATGAAGTTGTGAGAATGATTAGCGATGCCTTTGATCAATATGTCAACAATTTGCTGATTATTTCAGAGGCCGAAGCCATGATTCCCAAAGAAGGACAGGAAGGCGTGTTGGCGTGGTTGAAGGATTTGCAGGAAAAAGAAATCGCCAATCGTGGTGGTAGCCGCGCCGACGCGCAGCGCAGCATTGAGGAGGAATTTCCCGGCACCACGATTGAGGAGTTTATGAATCGCCAAAAGAATCAGGCATTGGCTGGCGATCTTTTGAACAGGCGCATTCGTCCGCGCACCATTGTGAGTTGGCGCGATGTTGAGCGTTTATACGATGTCAACAGCGCGACCTACAACCCGCTGCCCACCATTCGCATTGGTCGCATTGCCGTTATGAAATCGGATCAAGCGCAAGTGGACAAGATCAAGGCCGAGTTTGCGGCGGGCAAATCGTTTAGCCAAGTGGCGACGGATCTGGGAATTGCAGACGGAGCATTCTGGCGCGAAATTGTTATTCCTGTTGGGGGAATTGACGCCGTTCCAGACTTGGTGGACGAAGTCAAGACGCGCATCAAGGGACTTGCCTTGAATAAAGTTGATGGGCCAACTGAAAGCAAAACGCAATTCATTTGGATGACGCTGATTTCATCGCAGCAGGAGCCGGCCAGATCAATCTTTAACACCGCGCTGCAATTGCAGTTGCGTCGGCAAATTGAAAACCAACGCTACGGCATTGAGCAGCAACATTATTTCGCCATGTTGCGCACGCGCTGGGTGGCCTCCGATTTGGAATCCATGAAATTGCGCCTTCTTTCCATAGTCATGACCAGGTATTTTCGTCAGTAGGTTTGGCGACGTTGTTTCATGTTCGAAACTGACTGAATCGACATGCGTGTAGAGCGATGCGGATATGAACCAGTCCCAATGTTATTGAAATAGATTGGCGTCAAAGGCGCGCGGAATGTGCCGCAAACTTTGTGGCTTTTGAAGTTGATCCATTTCAACGGCCACCACGTCAAATTGAATTTGCATGCCGCGGAACATGCGGCGCGACAAAAGCATTTGCGCCGCCATAATTAGATGGCGCCGCTTGCGCCAGTCCACGCGCAACTCGGGCGCGTGCGTGCCGGCGCGGCGGGCTTTGACCTCGATCACAATTAACAGGTTGGTGTTGGGCAGCGTGGCCAACAAGTCAATTTCCAAATGACCAAGGCGCAGATTTCGCGCGATGATGGTGTGGCCATTGGCTTGCAGAAAGTCGGCCGCGGCGTCCTCGGCATTTTTACCCGTGTTGATGCGCGCGATGGATTTTTCATTGGTGATCGTGGTCCTTTTGTTCATGGCGACATTGTGTGTGAATGCATGGGGCAATTCCGCAAAACATGCGCTTTTTCTTGTGCTATCTTTGCTCCACTATGGCCATTGTCATTCTTGCACATTCGTCCGATTGTCCCGCCGATTTACTGATGGATTCACTGCGTCACCACGGGCAACGCCTGCGCGTGATTCAACTGAATGCGGGCGGCGTTGTGCCAGTTGACCTAGACGATGTGCATGGCGTGATCTCGCTTGGCGGTCCGCAGACCGTGCACTTCAATGACGCGCCGTGGATGGCCGCTGAAAAAACTTTCTTGAAGATGGCGCATGACGCCAACGTGCCAGTGCTTGGTTTGTGCTTGGGCGCGCAACTTCTTGCGTCGGCCTTGGGCGGCGAGACGCAAGCCATGAAGCAATCGGAGTTGGGTTGGCAAACGGTGAAACTAAATCACATTGGACGCGAGGACGCGTTGTTTGTTGGACAGCCGTGGTCTAGTTTAAAAATGTGTTGGCACTCCGATGAGGTCACCAAATTGCCCACTGGTGGGCAAGTGTTGGCGGGCAGCACGGCGTGCGGGGTGCAAGCATTTTCCGTTGGTCTGCGCAGCTACGGCGTGCAATATCACCCGGAGTGGAATCGCGCCAGCATTCTGAAGCAAATCAATGGCGCCACGGCCACGTTTCAAAGCGCGGGCATTGATGTGAACGCGTTGCGTTTGCAAACTGAATCCAACGGCGCTGAACAAGAGCGTCTTGGCAGGCGCTTCTTTGACGCGGTGAACATTGTGCTTATGCCAGGCGACCGCGTGCATGAAGGCGTTCCCGCAAATCACCGCTGAATTGCAGCTGTTTTGAATGTGTTGCCAACATGTCCAAGATGATTTGGACAGGCCGTGCGCGCAGGTCAACAATTTCAGCGCGCCATGTGAACAACGCGGGGGTGGCAATGTCCACGCGTCATTACGCCGTGACTTTGGAGCGGCCGCGCGAAAGGCGCCAGGCTTCAAACTTTTTCCACGGCCAAGAGTTCACGCACTGTTGGGCGCGTAGTCCAGCGCGCCGCGCCGTCAGAATTCCGTAGCGCAAAAAATCAAAGTGTTCGCCGTCGTGCGCGTCGGTGTTTATTGAAATCATGGCGCCGCCCTCATGTGCCGCGCGCACCAGCGCATCGCGTAAATCGAGGCGCGCAGGATTGCAATTTATTTCAAGCGCCACGCCCGCCTTGGCCGCCGCCGCAATAACTACTTTCATATTGGGCTCAAGGCCAGGGCGGCCATTGAGAATTCGGCCAGTGGGGTGGCCAATCACATGCACAAATGGATTGGCGATAGCGGCCAGCAGACGCGCGGTGGCGGCCTCTGGCGTTTGCTTAAGCGCGGTGTGCGGGCTGGCCACCACCCAATCAAGTTCGGCAAGAACCTCATCGGGATAATCCAAATGTCCGTCGGCAAGAATGTCCACCTCACTGCCAACAAGAACATGAATACCTTTTATTTTTGCTGCTGCGGCGCGAATGTTGGCGGCGTGCTCGCGCAGACGCTCAATGGAAAGTCCATTGGCTTGCGCGCTTGAGCGACTGTGGTCCGTTATGGCAATGGCGTCAAAGCCGCGACTTTTGGCTGTTTCTATAAGTTCCTCAATGGACAGAACTCCGTCGCTGGCGGTGGTGTGGCAATGCAATTCACGTTGGATATCGCCTTGTGAAATTAATTGAGCGGTGAGATTGTTCTCAAACTCGCCGTGGCTTTCACGCAACTCCGGCGCGATCCACTGCAAGTCAAGCTTGGCGTAAATGTCCTCTTCACTTTGACTGGCAAGCGGTTTCACGCCGCGCTGCTGCGGCGGAATGTCATCGCCGTCGTCGGCATACAAGCCGTATTCATTCAGACGCATGGAGCGCTCAATGGCGCGCTCGCGCAAGACCACATTGTGATCCTTGCTGCCAGTGAAGTACAGCAAGGCTGCGCCCCAATTCACGGCGGGGACGGCGCGAAGATCAACTTGCAAACCGTTGTTCAAGCGCACGCTTGATTTGGTGTCGCCGGAAACAAGCACCTTGGCCACCAACGGGTGCGCGCAGAAAAATTCCATGACGGGCGCGGGGTGTTCCGTGGCCACCAACAAGTCCACATCGCCAATGGTCTCGCGGCCGCGGCGCAAACTTCCAGCGAACTGGGCTTGCGTCACGCCCTTGATAGCGCGCAACTCTGTGACAAATGTTTCCGCAATGGGCATGGCGTCGCCCAGGCGCGCGCGGTCGCCGGCGCTCTCTAAAAACGCCAGATTTTCCGCTATATTTTGCAATGTTTTGGCGCCCATGCGCGGCAACTTCTCCAACGCGCCGCTGGCCAGCTGCGACTTCAACGTGGCCAAGTCCGTCACGCCGCCTTGATCCCACAGCAACTTCACCGTCTTGGGTCCAAGGCCCGGCACGCGCAGCACATCGATTAAGCCTGGCGGCAACTTGGCCAGCGCCTCCTCATGCGCCATTATTTTTCCAGTGGCCACAAACTCTTGAATCTTCTGCACGCTGGACGCGCCAAGGCCGTCGATGGATTTCAATTTGCCAAGATCACTCTTGCAAAGTTCCGCGACATCGTCTGACAGATCATCAACAATACGAGCGGCTTTGCGATACGCCAGCACCTTGAATTGATTTTCTCCAAGCACCTCAAGCGCGTCGGCGATGTGGTTGAAGAGAGTGGCGATGGATGCGTTGGCGCTCATGCGGAATTCCTCACAGTGGCTTGGCGTTCCATGCGTGGCAGATGCGTGCGCCTTCGGTCGCATGCGGATCAATTCAATTTCACGCGGAAGAAAGTAAGCGCGGCTGGCAGGACTCGAACCTGCAACCCCAAGCTTCGTAGGCTTGTGCTCTATCCAATTGAGCTACAGCCGCGTGGGCGAACAGTGTAGCGCAAGTTGCGCATTCTCTTCGCGAGGTGTTTCTTGAGTGGTGGTGGGAACTGGTTTGGCGCTAGAAGCGGGGCGAACTGGGGTAAAATCAGCGCTGTTGCCCAAAATGCGAGAGGCGAACAACGGCAGAAGAATGACCACCACCGCGGCCACGGCGCCAGCAAAGCGTGGCCATGAACTTGGTCCCTTGATCACGCCATCGGACGATGTTCCAGGTGGCGACAACGTTGGCACACCAATCAGCCGCAGGTAATACCACACACTCACAGCGCTGTTGATTGCGGCAATGATGACCAGTGGCGTGTGGCCCGCTTGAATACCAGCCATGAACAACATCAGCTTGGCCCAGAAGCCAAGCAGTGGTGGCATGCCCATGAGCGAGCCAGAACCAATCGCAAGCCACGCCGCGAGTCCCGGATAGCGCCGGCCAATGCCGCTGAGCTCCTCAAAACTTTCAACATCTTCGCCGCGCTTTTGCAAGCCAGAGAGCGCGCCAAAGATGGCGAGGTTCGTGACGCCGTATGAGATTAGATAAAACAGCAGCGCCTCAAAGCCAAGACCTGGTCCAGCGATAATTGCAAGAACCATGTAGCCCGAATGCGAGATGGAACTGTAAGCCAACATTCGCTTGACGGACTTCTGCAAGAGCGCGCCAATATTTCCCAGCGTCATAGTGAGCGCGCAAATCATCCACAGTGTTGCCAAAATGGGAGCGGGCAAACCGCTGATCACCGTTCCAGTTTCAGAGAGGCCCGCGTGACCGCTCCAACCCACGGTGCTTAAAAGCAGAGCAAGTGCCGCAAATCCAGCGATTTTTGGAATGAACGACAGGAAGCCCGTGACGGGATTGGACGCGCCCTCGTACACATCCGGCGCGTAGAAATGCATTGGAGCCGCCGCAAGTTTGTAGCAGAAGCCAAGGATGCACAGAATTAAACCGGTGGTGCCAAGCGTGTCAATTCCGCCGCGTCCAGTTTGGTCGGCGAACACTTCGCGAATGGTTGTTAATTGCAGCGAGCCAGTGCTGCCATAGATTAGCGCGAAGCCATACAAGAAGATGGCCGTGCTCATGGCACCCAGAAAGAAATATTTCACGGCGGCTTCTTGCGCGCGGCGCGTTCCGCGGCTCATGGCCACCATGATGTAGGTGGGCAAACTGGTGAGTTCAAGCGCTAGGAAAAGCCAGATTAAATCGGGGCTACCTGGAATAAGCATGGCTCCGCAAATGCTGAGCAACATGAACGCGTAAAATTCTCCGCGCACAACGCGCATTGGATCAAACGTGGTCGCGCCGCGCGCCACGGCGTCCTCCATGCGTCGATCAATGTGGCCAACGGAAATGGCGACAAGGCCAATGCCCACCACCAAAATAATGGCCTTGATGATCTTGTTGAAGTGCGGCATGAGCACTCCAGCTTGCTCAGCGGCCTCGGTGGAATAGCCAAGAGCAAGCGCGACAAGCGAAGCCAGCAGAGTGCACGCCGCCAGTAGCGGAACAGATTTACGCAAAGTCTTGCTGCGGCTTAAGCCAATAATGCTGACCAACACGCTGCCACCAAAAACAATGATTTCAGGCGTTAATACAGCGATTTTTGGACCCATGGGAAGGAACGAACTCATTTGGTGGCCTCCGCACTTTTGACTGGCGTGGATGGATTCACAAGTCCGCGCCGTGCGTTGTACGCATTGATCGCCGCTGGATAATTCACCAGTACTTCCTTCACGCATGGTTCAACCGCGTTCAAAAGTGGCTTGGGATACAAGCCAATAGCAAGACACGCCAGTGCGATTGGCACCAAGATGGCGATCTCGCGAAAATTTAAATCCGTTGGCAATTCACTTGCGGCATGTTCCGTGTGCGCGTCGCCATGCGGTTCGCGCAAGTTGCCCCACACAATCTTGCCCAACATGATGAGCAAATACATGGCGCCCAAAATCAGTCCAAGGGCCGCGACAACCGCGTACCAAGGATGAAGCACTCCTGGATAGCCAGATGGTTGATCATGCTCGGCCACGAACGCGCCCATCAAGCTTAAGAATTCACCAACAAAACCATTCAAGCCAGGCAAGCCCACGCTTGAGAGCGTGAAGATGATCATGAAGAAACTCCACACTGGCATTTTAGAAACCAGTCCGCCAAGTTGTTCCATGTCCTTGGTGTGATAGCGCTCATACATCATTCCAATGCACAGGAACAACGCGCCAGTGCTCAGGCCGTGGTTGACCATATACATAACCGCGCCTTGCAAACCAATTGGATTGAGCGCGAACAAACCAAGCACCACGAAGCCCATGTGGCTGACGGATGAGTAGGCGATGAGCTTCTTGATGTCCGTCTGCACCCAGCACACCAAACCCATATACAGAATGGCGATGATGCCCAAGATGGCGAAGAATGTGGTGCACTCAACCGCGCCGATTGGAGCCATGGGAAGGGCGAATCGAAACACGCCGTATGTGCCCAATTTCAGCAGAACTCCCGCCAAAATCACGCTGCCGCCGGTTGGCGCCTGATCATGCGCCAGCGGTAGCCAGGCATGCGTTGGAAAGAATGGAGTCTTGATTGCAAAGCCGCTCATCAAGCCAACGAACACCCAGAATTGTTCCTTGTCGCTGAGTTGCGTGGATGAGAATTTGACCAAGTCCGCAATGGCGAAGGTCCACGTTCCAGTGCTGTCGAAGTGGCGCACCGCCACAAAGATGACGGAGGCCAATGTGAACACGCTGCCCAAGAATGTGAAGATGAAGAACTTAATCGCCGCGGGTCCGCGCATCGGGCCGCCCCAAATGCTGATCAAGAAGAACATTGGGATAAGCGTGAACTCGTACCCCACATAGAAGAAGATCATGTCGCGGCTCATGAACGCCAACAGCATGCTGGCTTCAAGGATCATGAACCATGCGTAGTACTCGCGCATGCGCATGGTGATGGCGCTGAAACTTCCAGCGATAGCCAGCGGCGTGAGGAACACCGTGAGCAGCACCAACAACAGGCTGACGGAGTCAACGCCAATTTGTAAATCGACACCGAAGTTGCCAAGGATTGGAGCGGTGTTGAGGTCGGGCCAAAAGCCGCCAGTGGTCCAATGCGGAAATTGCACCGCAAAGATGGCGGCGGCAATAAGCGCGGCAGTGGAGCCAATCAGCGCGATCCATTTTGCGGCGCGCTGCGAACTCAGGACAATCACCAACGCGCTGATGAGTGGAAGAAGGAGAAGAATATATTGAATCATGCCGCAACTCCGCTGGTGAGCCAGCGATAGACAACCCAGGCCACAACAAGCGCCGCGCCGCCGGCCATGGTGGTGGCGTAGCCCTGCAAAACACCGTTATAAAGCGGCTGAAACAGGCGGCCAAGCGCGGCTGGAATTCGACCGATGCCGTTGACCATCAAGCCATCAACCACATGCTTGTCGGTGAAATGAAGAATGTGACCGGCGATCCATGCTGGTCCGCGAACGCACGCGTGATAGAACTCGTCCACGTACCACTTGTTTTCCATG
>CAIWNO010000248.1 GCA_903914045.1 uncultured bacterium
TGGCTGGCGGATTGCGTCGGGGATTTTTGATGAGTTGATTAATCGTTGGCATAATTGAGTCACTTGTTGGTCGAAAGACCGGGTCGAGAAGTGTAACGCAAGTTCACCGATTTCGCAGGGTCACAATGGCCGCAACTGCCATTTCATCGCATTTTGTGTTCTCGGGGTGCTCGGCGTGGCCACGAATCCAAACTGGATTCAGCGTGTGAATGGTCCGGATTTGGTCAAGTTGCTGCCATAAATCAATGTTTTTGACAGGTTTTTTGGCGGCCGTCTTCCATCCACGGACTTTCCAACCAGTCAGCCACTCCTTTAAACCCTTGACCACATATTCGCTGTCCGAAATCACCCGAACTTGCGACGGCACAGAAATGGAATCAAACCCACGAATGACGGCGGTTAATTCCATGCGATTGTTCGTGGTCCCGTGCTCCGCTCCAGAGTGAAGCAATTCGCCAGAACCGCCAATTTCCCGCAAAATAAAGCCCCATCCGCCTGGGCCGGGGTTGCCTGAACACGCTCCATCTGTGAACAAATCAAAACGTTGCACGCCTGAAATGTACGCTTAATTCAAATTCGTTTCAGCCGCATCATTCTGAATGATGCTTGACAAAATGAGCGTTTCGGCTACCTTTGCCGATCCACCACACTGAGAAAAAGCCATGACACCAGCATTTAGACAATCACCAGGCCGAACCCGACGACGACGCTCCCACAACGCGATCAAGGCGGCTCACACCGTTTTGTGCCCAAACTGCGGCGCCGCAAAGCGTCCACACAGTGCGTGCTCAAGCTGCGGCTATGTGCGACCTGGTCTGCAACTCAAGACCGGTCAGATAGGTCAATAATTTATGCGACTTGGCGTGGATGTCATGGGCGGCGACAATGCGCCCGACGAGATCCTGAAAGGTTGCATTGCCGCGCTTCCAAAGCTTGCGGCTGACGACGAACTTGTTCTATACGGCGACCGACGCGTCATTGAAGAAACATTCAGTGAGCGCGGAATTTCCGACAAGCGACTGACTATTGTCGCCACCACCGAAGTCATTGGCATGGATGAATCCCCCGTTGAGGCGATTCGTTCCAAGCGCGACGCGAGCATGGTGGTGATGGCGAAAGACGCCAGCCCAAAAAGTGAAAATCGACTGCACGCCATTGTGAGCGCGGGCAACACCGGCGCCATGGTGAGCGCGGCGCAAATGCACATGCGTCGCATTCCAAATGTGGTGCGCCCTGGCATTGCGGTGACGGTTCCAACCTTCGCTGGCGTCGTGGTGCTGATTGATGTTGGAGCCAATATCGAGCCAAAACCAGTGCATTTGGCGCAGTACGGAGTGATGGGCGCCATCTACGCCAAGATCGCTTGCAACATTGCAAATCCGCGCGTGGCCATTATGAATGTGGGCGGCGAAGAAGCCAAGGGCACCGACGACATTCGACTTGCGCGCGACATGCTGCGCTCCGCCGCTGGTTTAAATTTCACCGGCTTTGTCGAAGGCCGCGGCGTATTTGACGGCGAAGCCGATGTGGTGATCACCGACGGCGTGGTTGGAAACGTCATGATTAAACTTGCTGAAGGACTTTCCAAAGGCATCTTCAAAGCGCTTGCGCGTGAAGTGTTGGCGATTGATCCAGAACTTGCCTCACGTCTTGAACCAGTGGTGAAAAGTTTGTACGCCAAACATGACTATCACGAGTTTGGTGGCGCGCCACTTCTTGGCGTGAACGGCATCGCGTTGATTTGCCACGGCTCCAGCCAAGCGCGCACAATTATGAACTCCATCACGCGCATGAAAATGTTCGCGACTTCTGATATCAACGCGCGAATGAGCGAGCAACTTGGCCTGATGCGTATTTCCGACGAGGTCTCTGCGTGATCAAGCCTTCCGGCGCGTGCGGCGTCCGGATGGCGGGAACTGGTTCCGCTGTTCCGGAAAAAATTCTCACCAACGACGATCTCTCTCGCATTCTGGACACCACCGACGAGTGGATCACGCAGCGCACTGGCATTCGCTGCCGCCGCGTGAGCGATCAATCAAAAGAAGGCACATTTACGCTGGCGCGCGACGCTTTGCGCCGTGCGCTTGATGCCGCATCCATGAAGGCATCTGACCTAGATTTGCTGATCATTGGAACATGCACCGCGGAAATGCGCTGTCCAAGTTTGGCGTGCCGCGTGGCTGGCGATGTGGGCGCCATCAACGCCGGCGCGTTCGATGTGACCGCGGCTTGCAGCGGATTTGTGTACGCGCTGAATGTTGCGGAGACAATGGTGCGCTCAGGTCGCTACAAAAATGTTGGCGTGATCGGCGCCGACGCCATGAGCACCATGGTCGACTATCAAGATCGCTCGGTCAGTATTTTATTTGGCGACGCGGCGGGCGCCGCCATTCTTGTACCCGATCCAGACTTGAACCGCGGATGCATTTATCAAGCGCTGGGCTCCGATGGCCGCGACTGGACCGGCTTGTACATTCCAAATCGAGCGCAAGAAGTTCCAGAGACCGACAAGGACAATCCAATTCGTCTTGGCTATTTGCGCATGGACGGGCGCGAGATTTTTAAATTTGCCGTGACCAAATTCCGCGAGGTCATCGCCGACGCGCTGGAGAAGACCGGCTTGACCGCCGACGACATCAGTCAGATTGTGTGCCACCAAAGCAACGCGCGCATTATTGAGAACGCGATTGAAAAATTAAAATTGCCGCGTGAAAAAGTTTTGATCAACATTGATCAATATGGAAATTCCAGTTCTGGAAGCGTTGGTTTGTGCCTAGATCAAGTGTGGCGCGCCGGCAAGGTTCCAGCGGGAAAACCCATGATTTTGGTGGCTTTTGGTGGCGGCGTGACCTGGGCCAGCAATGTGTGGAATGTGTAATGTGTCACGATCTATGTGCCCGCGTCGCTGATCTTTTTCTTCAAGTTCGTGTGGTGAATTTCCACCTGGGAGTATTTCAATGAGTCTGAATGCAATTTTTCTGGCGCCAGGCCAAGGCGCGCAAATCGTGGGCATGGGCAAGTGTTGGTTTGACGCAAGTCCAGCCGCGCGCGCCATCTTTGAAGAGGCGAATGACATTGCCCACTTTGATGGCGGCCATTCGCTCAGTCAATTGTGCTTTGAAGGTCCAGCCGAACGCTTGAACCAAACTGATGTCAGCCAGCCCGCGCTCTTGGTGTGCGGCATTGCATGCCACGCGGCGTTGGTGGAGCGATTTGGTGCGATTGAAATTTTGGGAACGCTTGGACTTTCTCTTGGCGAGTACACCGCGCTTGCATTGGCGGGCGCGTTCACGTGGCAAGACGCGCTGCGACTTGTTCTTATTCGCGGTCGACTTATGCAACAAGCCGCGGTTGCCAGCAAAGGTGGCATGGTTGCATTGATTGGCGCCGATGAGGAAAAAGCCAACGCCGTGTGCTTGGCCGCGGCGCAAGACGGCGTGCTTGTTCCCGCCAACTTCAACGCGCCTGGACAAATTGTCTTAAGCGGCCACGCCGATGCGTGCGATCGCGCCTTTGCCCAAGCCAGCGCACTTGGTCTGCGCGCCAGTAAACTCACCGTGGCGGGCGCGTTTCATAGCCCGCTTATGGAACCCGCCGCTCAAAGCATGGCTAAGGCTCTGGCGGATGTGCATATTCACCCGCTGAAATGCCCGGTGTGGAGCAACGTCACTGGAAAGCCACACCACATGAATGACCCACAAAGCGTGCGGAAATTGCTGGTGGATCAACTGGTGCAACCCGTGCGTTGGGACGCGTGTTGCGCCGATATGATCGCGTGGCGCGCATCCAAGGAACTGGACGGCATTTGCAAGGTGTATGAACTTGCGCCAGGCACAGTGCTGCGCGGCTTGATGCGACGAATTCACAAAGCCACTGAGGTCACCACCCATGATTCAATTCCAGAAACTCACAATGCAAAAATATAATTTGTTTCCAATCTTCCGCTCCGCGCTTTCATTCGCCGCGCTTCTTTGCGTGGTCACCGCATGCGGAAAGACCGAGCCTGAAAAGAAAGATGTGGCGGACCAGGCCCCCGCGGGTCCCGTGGTTGAAGAAGCGCCCAAAGAATCCCTCAACGACATGATGAAGCGCCTTGACATTGATAAAAGAATTCGCGTGGAGGACGGCGACAAAGCGCCAACCAATACGCAACAGGCTGAAGCGGTGCTTGTGTTTTTCAACGCAATGGTTCGTGGCGACACTGCTCAATTGTCGCCACTGATGAGCGCGCCTGATCAAGCGGTCTTGGCTGAAATGGTTCAAACAGGTGAATGGAAATCAACCACGGAAAATATTGCCCGTGTCAATGTGGGTTGGACTGCGGGCACAACTCCAGACACGCTTTCAGTGCTTGGATTTTTTCTGGTTGGTGACGACTTCGCGGCGCAACTTTGGACGCTTTCATCCTCCGAAGACGGAAAGAAAAATCTCATGACAGCGCTGCCATCTCCGCCAAAAATGGCTGAAAAACTGCAAGGAGATAAGACTGAAGCGCGCATAAAGCAATGGCTTAGTTTGAATAAAGAGGAGCTTGCGTTCGCCAAAGCGAACGACGAAGTTATTGAAATTCCGCAACAATTTCGCTCTGTCAAAGGTGACTCTGTTTCCGAAGACGGTTCGGGCAAAGGTTCGCCAGGTAGCCCTGAAGCCCCAGGCAGGAAGACAACTCCGTCTGGTCCAAAAGTTCCTCATCGTTAAAATTGTTTTTAAAATGGTGCGGGATAAATTCCCCATGTGCATGACGATTGAATTTTATTTCAGTTACACTTGTTGTTGATTTGAAAATCATTCAACAGGAGAGTGCATCATCGAAAAGCGAGTAGCGATTGTGACAGGTGCTAGCCGTGGAATTGGTAGAGCGATTGCGGAGCGCTTGGCCAATGATGGTCGACATGTCGTTGGGGTGGCGCGCACCGAGGCCAACCTTGCCGAGGTGGTCAACGCCGTGCAAGCCGCGGGCGGTTCCATGGAAGGCATGGCGTGCGATGTTGGCGACGGCGTGGCGCTTGCCGCGCTGGTTGAGGCTGTTGCGGAAAAGCACGGTCGCTTGGATATTCTGGTGAACAACGCCGGCATTACCCGCGACGGTTTACTGCTGCGCATGAGCGATCAAGATTTTGACGAGGTGATTCAAGTGAATTTACGCAGCGCGTTTGTCACCTGCCGCGCCGCCGCGCGCCCCATGATGCGCGGGCGCTGGGGCCGCATTGTGAATGTGGGCAGCGTCAGCGGTTTGATTGGAAATGCGGGACAAGTGAACTATTCCGCCGCTAAAGCCGCGCTGGTTGGAATGACCAAATCAATCGCCCGCGAGCTTGGTTCCAAGGGTTTGACCGCCAATCTGATCGCTCCGGGATTTATTGAAACCGACATGACCGCCAGTCTGCCGCCACAAGTAAAGGAGATGGCCCTGCCAAGTATTCCGCTTCGGCGCTTTGGTCTGCCCGCGGACATCGCCGCGGCGGTGGCGTTTATCACAAGCGAAGAAGCCAGTTACATCACGGGGCAAGTCCTTGCCGTTGATGGCGGCATGTCCATGTGATTGCAAAATATTGTGCGTGCATGAATGTGTAATTTCCGTTAGCATTCCGAACTTCAGACATGTCCATATTTGATTTAGGAGAAGACCGTGACCGAGCAAGAGATTGAAACAAAAGTAATTGGAATCGTCGCCGAACAAATGGGTGTTGACAAAGATCAAATCACCCGCGACACCAGTTTCACCAATGACCTCAACGCCGACAGTCTTGACACGGTCGAGCTTGTTATGGAACTTGAGGAGGAATTTGATACTCAAATTCCGGATGAGCAAGCGGAGAAGATCCACACTGTGGGTCAAGCCGTCGACTTCATCAACAAGAATTTATCCAGCAGCAAGGACAAGTGACGCGCGAGACTCCCTAAGGTCTCGTTCGCCTAAATAATTCCCATGCGCACCATCACGCTTCGCCGCGTCGTGGTCACTGGACTCGGCGCAATCACCGATGTCGGTCTGGATGTCGACTCTTTTTGGGCTTCCCTTTTGGCGGGCAAGTCTGGAATTGGTCCCATCACCAATTTCCCGCAAAATGAAGAGTGGACCACTCGATTTGGTGGCGAAGTCCGCGGCTTTGATTTGGATAAACACGCGGGTATTGATGTGCGCGAATCCAGGCGCATGGACAACTTTGCCATTTACGGTCTTGGCGCCGCCACGCAGGCCGCGCGCGACTGCGGTATTGATTTCACAACTGGTGATCCTGATCGCCGCGGCGTTGCTGTTGGAAGCGGCGTTGGTGGCATCAACACAATTGAAACTGGCTTGTACAAACTTTTGGAAAGCGGCCCGCGCAAAGTCAGTCCATTTATTGTGCCGCGACTCATGGTCAACGCGTGCGCTGGACAAATTAGCATTCGATACAACTTGCGTGGCTTCAACATTGCCACGGCAACGGCGTGCGCCTCTGGCTCGCATTCAATCGGCGCCGCGTATCACGCCATTCAGCGCAATGACGCCGATGTCATGTTTGCTGGCGGCGCGGAAAGTGGAATTGGTCCGGTGTGCGTGGCGGCGTTCAGCGCCATGAAGGCGCTCAGCACGCGCAACGATGATCCAACCAAGGCCAGTCGCCCATTTGATAAGGACCGCGACGGATTTGTTCTGGCCGACGGCGCCGCTATTTTGGTGTTGGAAGAATTGGAGCACGCCAAAAAACGCGGCGCTAAAATTTACGCGGAAATTATTGGCTATGGTTCCAGCGGCGATGCGTTTCACATTGCGGCGCCAGATGAGCAAGGTTCCGGCGCCAAACGCTCCATGACATGGGCGCTGCGCGATGGACAAATCAACGCAGATCAAATTGGCTATATCAATGCGCACGGAACCAGCACTCCACTGGGCGATCGCGCTGAAGTGAACGCGGTGAAGGAACTCTTTGGAGCGCACGCGTACACATTGGCCATGAGCAGCACCAAGGGCGTCACGGGTCACGCGCTGGGCGCGGCGGGCGGCATTGAAAGTATCGCCACCATCTTGGCCATTCACAAAAGCGTGTTGCCCCCCACTATTAACTTGGACAACCCCGATGAGGGAATGGATTTAAATTTTGTGGCGCACACTCCGCAAGAGCGCAAGCTTGATTTCGCAATCAACAATTCATTTGGATTTGGCGGACACAACACCAGCCTTATCTTTGGCCGCTTCAACGGCTAATCACTTCGCTCGACTTTCCCACAACACATGCCACGAAATATTCCAGTTGGTAACGGCGACATGTTGGTGGCCTTTGACGATCTCTATCGCATTCGAGATTTGTATTGGCCGCATGTTGGCCAACCCAATCACACCTGCGGGCACTTGCAACGCTTTGGCGTGTGGGCCGACGGACAATTTGCGTGGATGGATAGCCCGGGTTGGTCGCGCAGTTTTTCCTACAAGCACAACACGTTGCTGACCGAAGTGCGCTTGCGCAATGAACGTCTTGGCCTTGAGTTGGTGTGCCACGACGCGGTTGACTATTGGAGTCCCGTTTATTTTCGCCAAGTGATTGTCACGGATCTGTGGAATCGTCCGCGTGATGTGCGTGTGTTTTTTCATGCGGATTTAAGCGTGAATGAAAGCCCCGTAGGAGACACGGTTGCATTTGATCCGCAAACTGGCGGCTTAATTCACTACAAAAACGATTTCTACTTTTTGTTCAACGGCAGCCATCCGGCGGGTGTTGGCGTGACCACCTACGCCACAGGCGCCAAAAGAATTGGCGAGGCCGAGGGCACATGGCGCGACGCCGAGGACGGCATGCTGAGCCGCAACAGCATTGCGCAAGGCAGCGTGGACAGCGCGGTTGGATTCCAACTTACGCTTGCTCCCAACGGCAGTGAGACATGCGTGTACTGGATCGCAGCTGGAAAAAGTTACGACGAAGTACATGCGCTGAACAAAAAGGTCTGCGACAAAACTCCGCAGCGCATGTTGGATCGGACGGAGGCGTATTGGCGTCTGTGGTCGCAGCAGGAATTTCCTGGCGCCGATCCGCTTCCAAAACATTTGCAACAATTGCAGACGCGCAGTTTGCTGATCGCGCGCACGCAAATTGACAATGGCGGCGCCATTATTGCGGCGAACGATTACGACATCACGCACTTCGCGGGCGATACGTATTCTTACATGTGGCCGCGCGACGGCGCGTTGGTGGCGCAATCGCTTGTTCTTTCGGGACAGAGCGAACTCAGTCGAAAGTTTTTCAGATTCTGCGAACGCGTGCGCCACCCCGATGGATATTTCCATCACAAGTACAATCCAAATGGAACGGTGGCTTCAAGTTGGCATCCGTGGCTCACGGAAAAACCGTCGCTGCTGCCCATTCAACAAGATGAAACCGCGCTTATTCCATGGGCTTTGCGCCAACATTTTGTGAAGTTCCGCGATGTGGAGTTCATCAAGTCGCTCTACAACCCGCTCATTGTTGACACCGCGAATTGGATGATTTCATATCGCGACCACCACGGCTTGCCGCTTCCAAGTTGGGACCTGTGGGAGGAACGACGCGGCGTGCATTTGTTCACCGTGTGCGCAACTATTGGCGGCCTGCTAGCGGCAAGTCAATTTGCGCAGGACATGGGCGCCTTTGATCGCGCCACCGATTTCAGCGAGGCGGCGGATCGCATGCGCTTGGCCATGTTGAAACACATGTGGGATCCGGAGCGTCGCTTGTTCGCGCGCACCGCCATTCCTGCCGACGATGGTTCCTATCGTCTTGACTTCACCTTGGATGCGTCGGCATACGCGCTGTTCGCCTTTGATGTGTTGCCCGCCAATGACGCGCGCGTGTGCGACCACATGCGCGCCATCCGCGATCGGCTTTGGGTGCGCACAGAAATTGGCGGCATAGCGCGTTACGAGCGCGATCCGTACCAACAAGTTGAACATAGGGACCTTGAAAATGTTCCGGGCAATCCGTGGGTCATTTGCACGCTGTGGTTTGCGCAGTGGCTGATTGCCAAAGCAACAACGATCGCCGAACTGGACGAAGCCATTCCATATCTTGAATGGACCAATTGGCGCGCCTCGTCCAGTGGCGTGCTCGCCGAGCAATATCACCCTTACACCGGCGCGCAAATTTCGGTGAGCCCTCTGACATGGAGCCACGCCACGCTCATCACCACCTCCATGCAATATCGTCTTCGACATGCGGAATTTTCCAGTGGTGAAGCGGCGCTGGTGGAACGCGCCACAAGCGATGGTGAGTCCGCATAAACATGCGTATTCCCCTGTCAAACAGGTAAAAAAATTATCACGCTCTTTACACAACTCGTGAATCTGCCCTTTGAAATCAACGAATAAACCCAAGTGAATTCTTCAAGAGTTGAAGTTGCCGAGATTATTGAAACATCCAGTCGCGCCATTGCGACGTGGACTGTTGACCAGCAATACCGTGAAGACGACACCATGGAAATGCGTTACGGCGCGAACGGTCGGCGCACGTGGAATCAGGAAGTGCTTGCGCGAATCGCGCATCTGGCCGAGGCCGTGGCTTTGGATCGCGAGAAAATTTTTATTGGAAACGCGTTATGGTCTAAGACTGCGTTCATTGCCCGTGAATTGAATTCGGTCGATCTTTGTAAAAATTTAGAGTGCATGAAAAGCGTGTTGATTGAACAGTTTCCAAAACCGATTTCAAATTTCACAACGCCAATGATCAACCATGCGGTTGAATACCTGCAACAAAATCCAGGATGCGTTGCGAGCCCACTGTCGCAAGTCGGGACTTCAAGGGATCTTGCCCGCATGTATCTCATGCACTTGCTACGCAGGGATCGTTACGAAGCGGAGCGACTTATTTCCGATCTGTCTGAAAACGGACTCGCCTTTGCCCAAATTTGCGAGGGCATTTTGGTGCCCGCGATGGTTGAAATTGGACACATGTGGCATGTGCAAGAAGCCAGCATTGCCGATGAACATTATTGCACCACTGCGACGCAACAAATCTTGGAAGTGCTTCGTTCCAAGACACCGCGCATGGCGCCCAATGGGTATCTGGTGGTTACCACTTCTGTTGGCGGTGATTTACATGATCTTGGAATTCGTATTTTGTCCGCCATTTATGAAACTGAAGGTTGGAGCGTGGAATGCCTTGGGGCGAACACTCCCGCCGATGAAATTGCCAACACCATCGCCCCGCAATTATATCGCGGAGCCGCCGATCTTTTGGCGCTTAGCGCAACAACAAGCCTGCGCATTCGATCGGTTCAAAATGCCATTGCGACTGTGCGCGCCACGCCCGCAGGAAAAAACATTCCCATTTTGGTTGGTGGCCAACCATTTCAACTCATGGACGATCTCTGGCAAGTTGTTGGAGCCAACGCCCAATCTTTAACCGCAGCGAGTTCGGTCGCGCTCGCACTGCAACTTGTGATTGATAATCAATCAAAGAAACAAAAAGCTCGTCGCATACATTAAAGCGATCAATGTGCTTCGCAAGCACATGCAACTAGGTCAATCAAACTCTGACTACAACATGTCCGCGGCCAAGCTTGCCAATTCGCTGCGCTCCGTACGGCTTAGCGTGACATGTCCCGCAATGCGTTGACCCTTCATGCGCTCAATTAAGTGCGAGAGTCCGTTGCTTGCCGCGTCAAGATATGGATTGTCAATTTGACCAATGTCACCAGCGAGCACAATCTTAGTGCCCTCACCCACGCGACTCACAATGGTCTTCACCTCATGCGGCGAAAGGTTTTGCGCCTCGTCGACAATAATGAACTGATGCGGAATACTGCGACCGCGGATATAGGTGAGCGGCTCCATGACTAATTTTCCGCCAGCCACAAGTTGATCCATTCGCTGCTCCGCGGTTTTGCTGTCGGCTTCATTGCCACTGCCGCCACGGGTTGAAAGCAGGTACGCCACATTGTCAAACACGGGCTGCATCCACAGCGCCAGTTTTTCATCTTTATCACCGGGTAAAAACCCAATATCGCGGCCCATGGGCATGATGGGCCTGGCCACCAACAGTTTGTCGAAACGTTCCTCACGCAAAACTTTGTGCATGCCCGCGGCAATGGCGAGAAGAGTTTTCCCTGTTCCCGCGGCGCCGATCAACGAGACCAAGCGCACTTCATCATCAAGCAACAAATCCATGGCCATGGTTTGCTGCACGTTGCGCGCAAGAATTCCATAAATCGGTTTTCGCGGACCCGTGACTGGAATCAAATGGCCAGTGTCGGAAAGAACGCGCCCCAAACCAGTGTGACTTTCATCGGCGTCATCTTGCAACACCACAAATTGATTGGCCACCAAGTCGTGGGCCTTCAGTTCGCCGCCTTCGATGGTGCGAAAGATCAAACCTTCCAGTTGCTCAATGCTCAGTTGACGCTCTTGATAGAGCTCATCAATGGTGGCGCTGGGGCAACTCAACATGGCGTAGCCGCCGTAGAGCCAGTCGGCGTCAACGCGGTCGGCCTCAAAGTCTTCGCTTGGAATATCCAGCGCGTCGCACTTCACGCGGGCGTTGATGTCCTTGGATATGAAAATTGTCCGCAGACCACTCATGTGCATCCGATGCGCCACGCCAAGAATTTTATTGTCGGCGACATCCAAATCAAGTGCGAACGGAGTTTTCAAATCGCAACGCTCAATGCGAATGGATCCGCCCTGCTCGTTCCACACCACGCCTTCAAAGAGCCGCCCAATGGAGCGCATCTTGTCCAAGCGACGAATCACGCTGCGCGCATTTCGCCCTGTTTCATCGTTGTTTTTCTTGAAATGATCCAGTTCTTCAATCACTTGAAGCGGAATCACCACCTCGTGCTCCTCAAACTTAAAGAGCGCGTTGGGATTGTGCAGCAACACATTGGTGTCAACCACAAAGTGCTTGCGCAAGTCGGCGGCCGAACCCGACCCCACTTGAATTTTTGCTGTTGGCGCAACCACGGAATCCGCGGATGGCTTGGATTTGTCGGACTTGGTTTCAGACGGCGTCCGCGATGCGGAAGACGAAGAATTCTTCAAGAGGAAAAGTCCCTTCGAAAGGCTGAGTGAACGAACGGCCGCACCACAAGTCAATAGACCACTCGGATGCACTAGAGTGGATTCTAATTGCCCTCAAGTCAAGTTCGCGTGAACTTTATATTTTAAAAATATAAATTGTGGCAAATTGCGCAAGTCTTGAGGTGTGGAAAAATCCATGCAAGAAATGTCAAACTTCGCGCTTGGTGGCTAGAATGATGGCCAAGGAGAACCCATGTCCATTTTAAGATCATCCAATCCAATTCTTGCCGAGGGCCGCCTAGAGGAAGCTTTACGAAGCTCTCCAAATTCACAAGCCACCGTCACCGTTGCTGGAGTGGTGAACAAGACCACCCTGTGCTTGGCCGTGGCCGTTGTGTTTGGCGCGTTGGGAAACTCGTTTGTAAAGACCAACCCAGGCGCGCTGTTCATGGTCAGTATGGCGTCGTTTGTGGTGTCTTTAGGAGTGGGTTTTGCCTTGTTCGGCCGCCCAAGCTGGGCGATATTTTTGGCGCCAATTTATGCGGCAGTGCAAGGGTTCTTCATGGGAGCGGTTGGAGTTGTGCTTGACAATATTTTGGCGGCCAAAGGCATACAACTCACGGGCGGCATCGCGCTGCAAGCCTTCATCATGACCGCGGGCGTGGCGTTAACGTGCCTGATTTTGTATCGCAGCGGCGCCGTGCGCATTACGCAACGCGGCGCGTTTATTTTGTGGGCATGCGTGCTTGGCATTGGCGTGACCTATTTAATTTCATTCGTGCTCAGTCTGTTCGGCGTGGCGACGCCATTCATCTCGCTGCCAAATCAAACTGGCGGTTCAACGGGCGCTTACATTGGCCTTGCCATCAACGGACTCATTCTGGTGGTGGCGGCGTTTACTTTTATCGCCGACATTCAACAAGTTGATCAAGCTTCCAAAGAGGGCGCGCCCGCGAGCAGTGAGTGGTATTTGGCGTACGGCTTGACCGTAAGTTTGGTGTGGATTTATTTTGAGTCCATGAAAATTATTTTCCGCCTTGCCATGATCTTTGGCGGCAAACGCGATTGATTGTGAGCGCGCGTTCCACATGAAAGTTGATCAATGATTGGCGAACTTGTGTTGGCTATGGAGGCTGTCGCGCCGCGGCGGCTTGCGGCGGCGTGGGATAACACCGGCTTGCTGCTTGGCGATCCATCGCGGGAACTTCGCCGCGCGTTGCTGACCATCGACCTGACACACGCCGTGCTGGATGAGGCGATTGCAGCCAAATGCCAGGCGATTATTGCGTATCACCCGCCTATTTTTGAGCCGCTGAAACAACTCACGGCCATGCATGCGCATGAGCAAATTCTGCTGCGTTGCGCGGAGAACAAGATCGCGATCTTGTCGCCGCATACGGCGCTTGACGCGGTTTGTGGCGGCATGACCGATTGGTTGGCGGACTTGATCGACACGGGCGCGCGTGTGGCGTTGGAGCCATCCGCGCAATTTCATTCGCCTACGCAAGAGGCGCCGAGTGAGCGCATGTTGAATCAAGCGCGAGCACGCGCGACAATTGCGGGCAAGCCACAAATTCATGGCCAGGGCCGCGCGCTTACGCTGATCAAGCCGCGCGCAACCAACGCCATCGCAAAACAACTCCGAACTTCGCTACGACTTTCCGCTGGCGATGTTGCGTATTGCGAATTGCAAAAGTCACGCCGGCATACATGCGTGGCGGTGGTTCCTGGCTCGGGCGCTAGTTTGCTGACAATGGCAATCGAAGCCGGTTGCTCGCTCATGGTCACCGGCGAGGCCAAGCACCACGATGTGATCCACGCTCGCGAAATGAATTGCGACATAATTTTGCTTGGCCACACAAATTCCGAGCGCGGGTTTATGCCGCACTTTGCCAAACAATTGCAACCACATGTCCCGCAGGTGCGTTTGTTGGTGAGCAAGCGTGATCAACATCCGCTGCGCTGCGTATAAAAAAATTACCGCAGCCATTGCGCTCAATCCCACGAGATTCTATTTCTTCACTGCGCATGAAAAGAAATCGCGGACTCAACGCCAAAAATCATTGGTGCAACTTGGGTGCGCTTATTTTTCTTCGCTCAATGTTTCACGCGCCAGAAGCGCCGCGCCCAACATGCCGGCGTCATCGCCCAATTGACTTGGAACAATTTCGCAGCGCTGCAACGTTTGCGGAAAAACAACGCGCTCAAAACTCTCGCGCACGCGGTACAGATATGGTTTGCCAAGCGCCTCGGACACGCCGCCACCAAGCACCACGGTTTGCAAACTCATCACCGTAATCAGATTGGCAATCGTCAAACCCAGCAATTCGGCCGACGCATCCACAACCTTGCGCACAAGCGGATCGCCCTTGGAATAGCACTCCGCCAGCACGCTGCTTCCAATCGCGGATGGATCGGGCTTACCCTCGTCGTCTTTTTCCTTGTTCAAAAATTCGCGCAACATGCTGTCGGGATAATGCCCAAGCAACATCATCATGCTGCGCACCAA